>DATBUB010000170.1:0-41844 GCA_036516555.1 Bacillaceae bacterium | reverse complement strand
CATGGACGCAAAGGCAGGGAACATTACCATCATAGGCGGAGGTGCAAAAAGCCGCTCTTGGTGCCAAATTTTGGCCGACATCTCCCAGCGGGACGTGAGAGTCCCGGAGAACTCTGAGTTTCTTCCTTCTCTTGGAGCTGCAGCATCTGCCTTCAGGTATCTTGGGTGGACAAATGACTATGCGGATTTTGTAAGCCGCTTTATCATGAACCGCCAAGCTGAATGGTTCAGCCCCAACAAAGAGCATGAAGCGCTATATAATGAAGCTTACAAGCGCTTTGTAAGGCTTTATCCTTCCTTGAAACAAGTTTACAGCGCCCAATAGGTATACATGTAGGGCTTCCGGCTGCAAAGGCGGAGGCCCGATGGTTTGACAGCTCTGACTTTTGATGATAAAATGACTGAAAGTCAGTCATTAAGAAAGTGGGAAAGACCTTGAATAAACGGGACAAAATAGTTCAAGCTTCCATCGAAGTGTTCAGAGAAAAAGGAATCGAGAAAACGAAGGTATCCGACATCGTGAATTTGGCGAACATTGCCCAGGGAACCTTCTATTTATACTTTCCCTCCAAGCTTTCGGTCATGCCCGCAATCGCAGAAGTCATGGTCAATAAAACGATTTCCGCCGTTAAAGCATCCGTACGGACGGATGAGTCTTTTCCTAATCAGCTGGAACAGGTCATCGACGCGGTCTACGGAATAACAAGCGAGTACCGCGAAGTATTGGCGCTTATCTATGCAGGACTTGCTTCAACGGAGCACATTCGGGAATGGGAAACCGTGTACGAACCATTTTATACCTGGATGAGGGAGTTTCTGGAGATGGCAAAGGCGGCCGGATCAATACGCGGGACCATTCAGGCGGAACGGACATCAAAGCTGATGATCGGACTCATTGAGTCTTCTGCGGAGCAAATTTATCTGTATGATTATAAACAGGATGATCAGGCAGCAGGGCACAAAGAAGAATTGATGGACTTCCTGAAGCATGCTCTTGGAATGTAGAAAGCTTCAAAGAGTCTTTTTTGCCATTAAAATGAATGACAGTCAGTCATAGAAGGTGGTCAACATGTCAAAATCTTGGTTATATGTAGCATTAACCTCTTTATTCGAATTGATTTGGGTATTCGGTTTTAATACGGCACACCTCTGGTGGCATTGGATGCTGGTGATTGGGGTGATACTGATTGACTTCCACTTCCTGGCCAAGGCGTGTGAACATCTGCCGACAGGAACCGTATACGCCGTATTTGCAGGAGCGGGTACCGCCGGCACAGCCTTGATGGACGTGTACTTGTTCGGGGGCCATTTCAGCTTTGGAAAAATCGCTTTTATCGCCATTATTGCAGCGGGTGTCATAGGACTGAAGCTGGCAGATAATAAAACCTCAGAAGAGAATACGGAAGGAGCTGCTTAATATGGGCTGGATGATGGTATTGATTGCAGCATCATGCGAAATGCTCGGTGTAACGGGCCTCCACCTGTACAGCAAGAAAAAAACAATTGCGAGCGGTGCCTTATTTTTAGGCGGCTTCGGATTATCGTTCGCTTTTTTATACGCCTCGTTTCATTTTTTGCAGGTGGCGGTCGCGTACTCGGTCTGGGTCGGTATCGGAACTGCGGGAGCTGTCCTCCTCAATATGTTTTTTTTCGGTGAATCCAGGGATAAGTCACGGATTGCCAGCGTCCTGCTGATCATCATCGGTGTGACGGGCCTAAAAGCGTTGTCTTAATGGCGCTTTTCGGCCTTTTTCGACTTTAGTCCTAGTCTGCTTGTGTGTTATGGGCCAAAGGACCTCTTCACCCCAAACCCATTGATACTTTATAATGAGGTAAAAATTACCTTGATAGAGAGGGGCTGGAATGATGTTGAAAAGGGCCCGTTTGTTATTGGTTTTGTTATGCTGGGCCAGTCTGATTGGCTGCCAGCAAGCTGATAAAACCGGTAAAAAAGGAGTTCCAGTAGAAGCAGAAACAATGAATAAAAAAGAAACAGCCAAGAAAGAGGAGCCGGCTGATCCAAAACTGAGCTTTGTTGGAGAAGAAATCATTAAGGAGCCGGAAGGGGCCTTGTTCAAGAAACATATTGGCGATAAGGAATTTGGTTCCAATGACGAATATGCTGCAGCCCAGGAAGAGGCGGTAAAAGAGTACATACAAAACATCAAGAAAGAAGATACAAAGGATTGGGATGCCGAGAAATGGGCTCACTCCATCGTGACGGCCCTCCGGACCAATCATGAGAAAACCGTTAAGCCAATGCAGGACTTTGAGGTCAAGTATGCGGAAGTGAAGCTGCCGGACGGACGTCTTTTGCAGGATGTCAGCGAGGAAGAGCTTAATGAGGAGCCGGATCCGGTGAATGTAGCCGTTTTGGTTGATGCGAGCGGAAGCATGAAAGCCAATGTTTCGGGCGGAAACAAAATGGAACTGGCGAAAACAAGCCTGAGGGATTTTTCAGCAAGCCTGCCTGATAATGTGAACATTTCGCTTTCTGTATTCGGGCATAAGGGAACAGGAAGCGATCAAGACAAGGCGCTTTCCTGCAGCAGCATCGAAACAGTCTACTCCATGCAGCCGTATGACCAACAAGGCTTTTCCGAGGCGATGAACAAGTTCAGCGCCAGCGGATGGACCCCTTTGGCAGCTGCCATCGAATCAGCTGAGAAGGAATTGCTGGAATCCAGTGACGACAAAACTAAAACCTTCATGTACGTCATCAGTGACGGAATTGAGACATGCGAGGGAGACCCGGTTAAAGCTGCTAAGCAGGCGAAAAGCTCCATCAAAAACCTGCAGATCAACATTATTGGTTTTGACGTAGATGACGAAGCCGACCGTCAGCTAAAAGAGGTGGCGAGTGCAGGGGGAGGGGAGTACACCTCTGCCAAGAACAAGCAGCAACTGGATGACCTTATTTCAAAGAACTGGAAAGAAGCGATGAGTAAAACAACGTGGAGGTTTTGGGTTGCAGGGAACCATAACAACTTGAACTGGACGGCTGTCGGCATGTCCAACGAGTTGAGGTCTCTGCAAAACACCAACATTCAAAGCCGAAACAGAGAGCTTGACCGGTTCAATAAGGCGCTAAATATGCTTTTGGAAGAGGACATTGTGGAACTGACCCCGAAATTTGAGATTTCAGACCTCATCTATAAGCGAGCAAATAAAGTCAAAGAATATTCTGACTCCATACAGTCAGCTAAGCACAAAGAGATTTATGATACGCTGGATCGCTTGAGGGAGATCATCGATAAGACGACGGAAGATTTGGACTTATAGGAAGCAATGGAGAAAAGAGAAAAACCAGGCAAAGGGAAGCCTGGTTTTTCTCTTTTTTTATGTTTACGGATATGTATACATGTTTACAAAATGGTGCACGAAAGTGCTTGGAAATGTGTACTTGTATACATTGGTGTACACAACGCGCTGCTGTAACATGTGTACATGTAAGGTATACAAGATTACAAGTAAACTTTATAGTTTACAGTTTTGTATCAATTCCTGTGAGCCATTGACCGGAAAAAAAGATATATATAAGGTTAAATAGACAACCAGTTTGATCAACATGAATGGGAAAAGAAAGGATGATTGAAATGACAAAATCACGGCTGGCTGCTGTTGATGTGGGAAATGATTCATTGAAGGGGATATTTGGGAAGATGGAGCACGAAATCAATATCCCTAATGTCATTGCCAGAGATGTGGAAGATCGTCCGATCATTGGAATTGAAGAATTGGATAAAGAGGACCCTGTCGATGGAATACATATTCGGGTACACTCCCCCAGCTTGAAAGAAAACAATGCCATTTACCGTGTAGGGCATCTGGCGACAAAAAGCACCAATTCTTCGGAGTTGGATCCGGGAAGCAACAAATCGGAAGAAGATCAAACCCTTGTCATGCTCTTTGCCGCATTGGCACTGGATGCGGCCAAGGGTGAAAACAAGGGAAACTTTAATCGCTCAAACAATGTAATAGAAGCGGTTTACACGCTTGGGACCGGACTGCCTCTCCGCGAAGTGAAAGAAGGGAAAGACGTGGGCTACCGCTCAAGGCTGCTAGGCTCCGTCCATCAGGTGGAGTTTCTCGTGACACCTCAATATCAAGGAATCAAGGTGAACATCAAGTTTGAAGAAGTAAAGGTTTATCCCGAGGGCTTCGCTGCTTACATCAACCTGGTGATGGATAATGACCTGAATATTATCAATAAGGATCTGATTGATAAACGAATCCTTATCCAGGATATCGGCGGTTTATCAACAGATATCGCAGTCATCAAAAACCGAAAAGTCGACGATGACAAAGCACAAGGTTTCAACCTGGGGGTATCGGAGTCACTTGATGCCATCAGGGAAGAAATATTTTCCAAGTATGGCGTCGTACTGGACAGCCGGCGTGATGTGGTAGAGATCATTACGAAGAAAAATGACCGCAACCATATCATGGTCAAAGGAAGCCGGACAAGTGTCCATGATATCGTAGACCGCATTCTCCTGGAACTCGCTAAAAAGCAGTACAGGCACTTGCGAAATGTATGGCAGCGCAATTCCCAAACGGAGATCTGCTACTTCATCGGAGGCGGCTCGAGTGTTTTGAAAGACTATCTGAAAGCATTGAATAACAGTCTGGATGGATACAATATTGACTTCTTTGAAGATGAAAAAGAGAGCATTTGGATGATGGCCAATGCTTATTATAAACTGATTGCCGATTTTTCCCGAAAAAATGAAAAAGGCGGAGAGAAAATCAAAAAAGAAGAAAAATTGGCCAAAGCAGCTAAATAGGGTGATTACATGAGTGAAAAAGGGATAAAAAGGGGGCAGCCGATCACGTTTCGTATCCCTTCAGATGCGCCGGATCACATTTTAAAACACCTGCAGAAGCTGAAAGAAACAGAAAGAAGAAACTTTTCAAGCAAGATTGCCGAAATAGTGATCAACGGCCTGAATGAGTCAAATTCCAAACAGCGGGAAGTGATCACCATCCCTCTCCCGAAAAGTCTCAGTAAGGAACAACGGGATTGGCTGAAGCATGAGCACTCGGAAGCCCTGCTTGGAAGCATTGTCTATCAGCTGCTGTCCGATCCCATACGGACAGCCTCCATCTTTGCTTCGCTTAACAGCAGTGCACTGGATATTGACGAAGCCCTTTACCTCCAGGAGGAAAAGGGGATTGGATCGGATAGGGGAAAAGCGTCTGACCGCGGACATGACCCAGAAGAGAGTTCCCAGGCCGAACATAGTCTGCCTAATCCAGCTTCAGACGATGATTTGGACAGCTTTGACTGGACACAATTAAAAAGTGCTGAACAAGAGGACGAATCGGAGGAAGAGGATTTTTCTGATCCGCTGGCGGACTTCCTTGCCCAGATGAATAAATGAAAGAGGTGTGGCGGAAGCTTGAAGGAAGCTTCCGCCATCCGTTTTTTTTGTCTTTTTTCATAAAATGGCTTTTAATCTATGTAAGGACTTGAGAGGGGAAGGTGATTGGATGCTGAAGCTGTTACGATCCCATATATCTGTCAGGAAATATAAAGAGGAAGCCATCCCGGATGAGCGCTTATATGAAATGCTGGAAGCTGCACAGCATGCGGCAAGCTCTCATTTTGTACAAGCTTATTCCGTTGTGCGGGTAAATGAACAGGAGAAAAAAGACAAGCTTGCGGAATTGTCCAAAAATCGAAAGCAATTTGAAACGGCCCCGCTGGCTCTTGTTTTTTGTGCGGATTTGAAGAGGCTAGAAAAGGCTGCGCGTGTTCATGATAAGAAAATACATGGCAGTACAGCTGAAAACCTATTGGTCGCGGTGATCGATACGGCGCTTTTCGCGCAAAACTTTGCCGTGGCGGCCGAGTCCAAGGGCTATGGCATCTGTTATATTGGCGGGGTCCGAAATAACCCAGAACCCATCAGTGAATTGCTGGGCCTTCCGGATTATGTCATCCCTTTGTTCGGCATGACGGTGGGGATTCCAGACGAAAAAAACGAAGTAAAGCCGCGCCTTCCGCTTGAAGCCGTTTTGCATGATGATACCTATAATGAGGAGAAATACGACCGGCTTCTTGGCGAGTATGATGAAATACTCCGTGATTATTATTTGGAGCGGACCTCCAATAAAAAGAGCACGACTTGGACGGAGTCCATGGCCGATTTCTTATCCGAGCCAAGACGGCCGCACATGCTGGAGTTTTTGCGGTCGAAAGGATTTTTAAAAGAATAGGCGATACTTTATCCTGCAATAGACATTGACATGGAACCAAAAGGTTTCATTTAAAATGAAAAAGGAGTTAAGCCATGGAAAACAATCAACAGAAAACAGTTCCGGATATTGTCCAAACCGTAATGATCGAAGCACCGATTCAAAAAGTATGGGAGGTTGTTTCAACTGCCGAGGGAATCGCAGCATGGTTCATGCCAAATGATTTCAAGGCGGAGGCTGGATACGATTTTCACTTGCAGTCACCGTTCGGACCCTCTCCATGCAAGGTTATTGAAATCAATGCTCCAAATCAGCTTTCCTTCATATGGGATACAGAAGGATGGGTTGTCACCTTTTCTTTGAAAGAGTTGGACGGAGGAACCGAGTTTACGGTTACCCATGGCGGCTGGAAACACCCGGATTTTAAAATGGCCAAAGCAAATGAAAAAAGCATTGTCATTCGCGACAGGATGAACGGCGGATGGGCAGGCATCGTGCAAAAATTGAAAAAGGCTGTGGAAAGCTAAGTGTCTGCATCGGAACAAAAATATGATGTCTTTCAGGCCATTGCCGATCCTACCCGGAGGCAAGTCCTTGAGCTGCTTACTGAAAAGGAGCTTCCCATTTCGGAAATCACTTCCCACTTTTCAGTGAGTCGTACAGCCATAGCCAAGCATCTCCGGATCCTTTCGGAAGCAGAACTGGTTAGCGGCCGAAAGGTGGGGCGGGAGCGGCGGTATCGGCTTCAGCCGGAGCCCTTGAATGAGTTAAAGCAGTGGCTGTCTTTTTACGAGAAATTTTGGTCAAACAAACTATTGAAGCTTAAATATGAAGCAGAACAAGACAAATAGAAGTAACCATCGCCCTGATTGCCGGACCGGTTGGTCTGACTTTCGGGGATTTATTTGCGAGGAGACATCATGATGCGTTCACCTGGATTCATTACCGCATATATGGCGAGAAGCGGAACCGGTTCCGTTCTGTTGGCCGCCCTGTTGACAGCGGTTGCGAGTGAGATTAAAGTGATCCCGTTTAATGGGGAAGGCTTGCGTTTTGGGCTGGGCAGCATCACTTTTTTTCTGCTGATCCTCATCCATCCGCCAAAGTCTTATGTGAGGGCGGGAGTCATTACGGGACTGACCGTTGTTTTCTTTCGTATGGCCGAAGATTTGCTGTTTGGCAATTTTGCCATATGGACAAGCTTTACCCATCATGCTCCGGCATTCCTGTTTTATTGTTTATTTTCATTCGGTTTGGGCAAAGTGCAAATTGAGCGATATAAAACATTCCCGCTCCTCTTGGGTGCCTGGGCTGCAATCGTGGAGCTCATTGCCAACAGCGCAGAGCATCTGATGCGGCACTGGCTGCTGATCCATGAAAATCTGGGGATACAGGAGTGGCTTCTTCTTTTCGGGGTAGCCTTGATCCGAAGTTATTTTGCTGTAGGCTTATACAGCTCGGTCACGGTAGCGGAACAAAAGAAAAGAGTGCAGGAACTGACGGAAATTGGTGCCGAACTTTATGCTGAAACCCTGTATTTACAAAAATCCATGAATCATATCGAACAAATAACGGCTTCCAGCCATGATCTATACAGAAAGCTTAAAAAGCATGATTTGGAGGTTCTGAGTACTCAGGCTCTCCATGTGGCCCAGGAAATACACGAGGTAAAAAAAGATTCCCAGCGGATTCTATCCGGCCTTTTAAGAATTACGGATTACTCGAAAAAGGATGATTTCCTTTTATCTGAACTGGCGGCTATGGTGACCGCAGCGAATGAGCGGTACAGCGCCATGCTGAATAAAACCCTCAAGTTTCATTACGAGGTTTTGGTTGACTTTAAAACAGATCAATACATACCCCTATTGGCGCTGTTGAATAATCTGGCTTCCAACGCCGTGGAGGCAATGGAGGATTCCGGTGAAATCACCCTTACAATAAAGGAAGAAGCCTCATATATCTGTTTTCTTGTAGAGGATACAGGAAAGGGCATCCCTCAAGAGGACATGCCTTTGATTTTTGAACCCGGCTATACGACTAAATATAATGACAAAGGGGTTGCGGCAACCGGAATCGGGCTTTCCCATGTACAAGAGATTATTCAGAAGCTTGAAGGGGAGATTCATGTAGATTCCTCGAGTGGAGGAACTCAGTTTTTGATTAAAATACCAAGCAAGAATGTTAGGAAGCGAGAATTATGAAGCTGCGTTATTTTATTGTGGATGACGACCCGGCCAGCAGAAAAATGCTGGCAAACATAATACTGGAAGGCGGAACGGGCGACGTAATCGGTGAGGCGGAGAATGGTGTTGAATCCCTGCAGCCGGTCCTTTCCATTCGTCCTGATGTCGTCCTTATGGACTTGCTGATGCCGGAGCTCGACGGGATTGAAACGATGGAACAGTTGAAAGCACATGGATTTCAGGGCCAATTCATCATGATTTCACAAATCATCAATAAAGATATGGTAGGGGAGGCCTACGAAAAAGGTGTGGAGTACTTTATACATAAACCCATCAACCGGATTGAAGTGCACAATATCGTGAAAAAATCCGCTGAACAGCTCCGGCTGAAACAGTCCTTGCTCACTATCCGTGAGTCGCTCGCCCATATGGAATCAGCCAAACCCCAGAAGCCGCTGACGGTAAAAGAAGCGGTCCTTTCAATCTTGAATGAACTGGGTGTGGCTGCCGAAGCTGGCAGCAGGGATATGGTGGCAATCATGGAATTTCTATTTGGCCGCTCTAATTCGGCTGGTTCATTTCCACCGTTGAAAGAGCTGTATGAAGCGGCCGTTACAGAAGGAAAAGACGTAAAAAAGGAAAGCAAGTCGATTGAACAGAGGGTGCGGAGAGCCATTATGGCTGCCATGAACAACCTGGCCACAATGGGTTCCATCGATTATACAAATCCTGCATTTGAGTATTATGCCCCCCGTTATTTTGATTTTCAGGAAATCCGCCTGAGGATGAGGGAGCTTGATGAGTTTGAAGCCCAGCCCAGCAAAGTAAAAGTGAACATCAAAAAGTTTTTGCAAGTGCTATATTTGGAAACAGGTGAAAAACTGAATTAAGGCAGAAGCAGGCATCCAAATAAAGGAAGCCTGTTTTTTTAAAAGATTTTTTGAGAATTTTGTAGGATTTTGTCGGATTTTCATACCCACCTCTATAATAAAGTCAAGACAAGCTCACTATTTAGTAAGCGTTTTCAATTTAAAGGAAAAAGGTGAGGGTATGAAAAAGAAATTTAAATTCAGTCTTGCATATCAAATCCTGGTTGGATTGATTTTAGGTATAACGGTTGGCGCCATCTTCTATGGAAATCCGGCCGTGGCCACGTATTTGCAGCCCATCGGTGACATTTTCATCCGGCTGATTAAAATGATCGTTGTACCGATCGTCATTTCTACACTTATTCTGGGGGTTGCCGGAACAGGTGATATGAAACAGCTGGGCAAGCTTGGCGGCAAAACCATTCTATACTTTGAGATTGTGACGACCATCGCCATTATTGTCGGCCTGCTGGCAGCCAACGTGGTCAAGCCGGGTGAAGGCATTGACATGTCGAAGCTGGCAAAAGGCGACATCCAACAGTATGTGGAAACGACGAATGAAGTAACAAGCCACAGCTTTGCCGATACGTTCGTCAATATCGTTCCAAGCAATATCATCAGTGCTTTGGCTGAAGGAAATATGCTCGCGATCATTTTCTTCGCGGTGCTGTTTGGCTTGGGTGTGGCAGCCATTGGGGAAAGGGGCAAGCCAGTATTGGCTTTCTTCCAGGGTACGGCAGATGCGATGTTCTGGGTCACG
Source organism: Bacillaceae bacterium (assembly GCA_036516555.1). GTDB lineage: Bacteria > Bacillota > Bacilli > Bacillales > Bacillaceae_C > DATBUB01. The sequence goes on along the minus strand of DATBUB010000170.1, from coordinate 31,831 downwards.
AACCAGATCATGAAGTTTGCGCCATTCGGTGTTTTTGCCTTGATCGGTGTAACAGTTTCAAGGTTTGGAGTGGAATCTCTTGTTCCGCTTGGGAAGCTCCTGATCACCGTTTACCTGACCATGATTTTCTTTATTGCAGTCGTGTTGGGCGTTATTGCCAAAATGAGCGGGACAAGCGTGTTCACTCTTATCAAGATTCTGAAGGATGAGCTGCTATTGGCTTACTCGACGGCAAGCTCTGAAACAGTATTGCCCAAAGTCATGGAGAAAATGGAGAAATTCGGCTGTCCGAAGGATGTCGTGTCCTTTGTCATTCCGACCGGCTATTCTTTCAACCTGGACGGTTCCACTTTGTATCAAGCTCTTGCGGCCATTTTTATCGCCCAGATGTACGGAATTGAATTGAGCATTACACACCAAATTACGCTCATGCTTGTATTGATGGTCACGTCTAAAGGGATTGCGGGAGTTCCGGGAGTATCTTTCGTTGTACTGTTGGCGACTCTCGGATCCGTGGGAATTCCGTTGGAAGGACTTGCGTTCATTGCGGGTATTGACCGGATTCTCGATATGGCTCGGACTGTGGTGAATGTCATCGGAAATTCACTGGCAGCCATCGTCATGTCCAAGTGGGAAGGGCGCTTTGACGCTGAAAAAGGAAAGGCATATGTGCATTCCTTGGATGAAATGGCATCATAAGAAGAACCCGGCGGTGGGAAACTGCCGGGTTTTTCTCTCGAATGGGAATAGGGAAGACGAAAGGTAAACCAGGGGCTGAAGCATCAATGAGGTTCACTGGATTAATGGTAATAATCACTGGTTTAACACAAAACTTCACTGGATTAATGCAAATTATCATTGGATTTCAAAAAACTAGCAGGGAAAATGATACGTGAACCCCTTCTTTGGCTAAGTTTATTAATTTTTTTCTTGTATATAGTTGAATTTTGAGTGAAAAAGACCTGTCATTATATTTTTTCTCTCAAAGTTTGTAGTCACTTGGAAATCGGCGGCTCCTTATATGTGGAGCTGGCCTTCCTTATGCACACAGCAGGTTCAGCCTCAGCGGGTTTGGCCAAAATAAACTTGCAATTTGTATTGTGATTCCTAATAGCGCCAGGTGGACGTCTTGGCACATGGCTTGTGGAATATGCTTGTCAGTATCAGCTGAAAAAACGGGCTGCATGCAATGAATGTGCATGCAGCCCATGTTTTATTTCCTGATCGAAAAGAGGGGGGATTCCCGGACCACTTGATTGCCATCCAATTCAATCGTAATGACGGCTTTGTACTGAGCGGGCTCCAGCGTTTTTGTCCCGAGGTTGAATATATATTTGCTGTCGGAAACCCGGAAAAGGTTGCCGGTGGTTGCCGCAGAAGTGGACACTGCTTCCGCTTCGCCTGTAACCACGTTGTCGGATACTTTTACAAGACGGAGAGTCGCCCTTGCATCATTGACAGCCTCCACCCCAGCCGTAATTGCAAACTTGATGGGAATCGTGCTGTTCTTTTTGAATATGCTTGTGCCGTCTCTGTTGACAGGCTGTTCAACACCTCCGAAATCATATACATGGTAGGTCACTTGATAGGTGCTTGCATTTCCGGCCCGGTCGACTGCTGTTACCGTGTACGTATGGATTCCGGCAGTTGATGTATCGAGTTTCCGTTCAAACTGCACCATAGGATCGGAATCCAAGTTATCCGACACCAATGGGGTGACGTCGACGTTCTGCCCAGTCAGGAAACGCTGGCCGTCAAAAAGTCCTTCAAGCCCGCTGATGACAGGTGCGGTATTGTCCACCGTATACGAAAGGAAAGCGGCAGTAGTATTGCCGGCGGCATCTTTGGCCGTGACCTTTACTTCATGGTTTCCTTCTTCTGTTCTGAGTTCATCTGCCTCCACATCTGTCAAATGCAAATCAGTGACAGTGTAATACGTGTCATGGCCGGCCAATGCTTCCTGTAAAGCTTGAGCGGTATAATGGGCTCCATCCGCCAAGTGGAATACGACCGCCGGTTTTGTGTCATCCACAGTATAGGTGATGGTACGGGTCGCATGGTTGCCAGCGGCATCCATCGCCGTAACGGCAAGGATGTGTGTCCCCTCTGAAGTGGCCAGCCGGTCTGCCGTGATGCTGATGACACCATTTGCATCTTGAACGGCAAAGTAATCCTCTGACAGCTGATCTGAACGGTAAATGCCGTTCTGCTCTAAATTGAACGAAATATCTGGTGCAATGTTGTCCACAGTATAGCGAATGGTTTTGACAGATGAATTCCCGGCTTTATCAACAGCCGTGATCGTAAAGATGTAAGTTCCGTCCTCCATTTCGAGCGGGGTGGCTGTCACTTCCGCCAGGTTGGCATCGTCCGCGCGGTAAAAGTCCTTCAGCTTTTCTAAGTAACCTGATTGATAGTAGCCGCCGTCCGCCAGTTTTTCTTCATCAATTACAATGACGGGGGCAATTGTGTCTACGTGATACTGAACGGTTTTGACGGTGGTATTCCCAGCTTTGTCTGTTGCTGTGACGGAGCCGCGGTGACGGCCATCAGTTGTTCCGAAACCGTTCGCATCCACGCTCAGTAAATGAAGGTCGCTTGCCTCGTAAAACTCCCCGATCGCTCTTAAAGCTTCTTCACTGTAGTACTTTCCATCTTCCAGGTGGATGGACACATCCGGAGCGGTGTCATCAATCGTATAGCTGGCCGTGGCGCTGCCATGGTTTCCTGCTTTATCTCCTGCCTTTACGGTTACGGAATGGGTGCCCTCGGATAAGCCGGGAACGTCGGCCTCGATAGTGGAATTGTCCAAATTCCCGTCGGTAATGTGATAGTAAGGGTCAAAAGCACTGAATCGATCGGAAGTATAAAAGCCCCCATCCTCAAAAGCAAAGGAAATGGCAGGTGCAATATTGTCTACTGTATAGGTGATTGATTTTTCTGAGGTGTTTCCGGCTTTATCCACTGCTGTAACTACAGCGGTATGGGTGCCGTCAGTGAGGTTCAGTTCGTCTGCCTGAACTTTGTCCAAATGAGGTTCTTCAATGGTATAGTAGTTCGTTGCAATGTCTCTCAGAGCGTGGGCGCTGTATACACCTCCATCAGCCAATTTTGTCAGAATCATAGGGGGGGTATCATCCACGGTATAAGTGGAGGAAGCCTTTCCGACATTGCCGGAGGAATCAGTGGCCGTGATGGTGACGGTGTGGGTGCCTTCTGCTTTGCTCCATCCGGTCACTCTTGTTGTGTAATCGTATTCTTCGACGACAGTAAACTCGGGTGATGCAGGCAGTTTGCTGGATTGATAATGTCCTCCATCAGCGGGATTCGTGATGCTGACGACAGGTGCTGCAGTATCTTTAGGCAGCACGTTGAAAATCAGGAAGTCAGGAATTCTATTGTTGAGCTTGCTGTTGGCGGTGCTGTTGGTGATTTCCATGTGAACAGGAAGACGGTAAATACCCGGTTTTGCTTGCGCAGCTGTCTGGACCTTCACTTTCATGTCAGCTGCCTCGGTGGTTGCCGTGAATCTCATGGGCTGGCTCCAAGTATCTGAATAAACCTTATCGAGATAATACTGGGTGTGTACCCTAACGGAAGCGTTTACGTGCTTCATATTTCCGTCACGGTCGTCAATCGGAGATAATTTAATGTAAAACTCGAGTTCCTCCCCTTGTACGATGTCAATGATTCCGTCTTTTGTGTAGATCTCGAGCTCGTGGTTGACGACCAGTTCTGCTGCAATGGCAGCTGCCGTATGGATGAGTCCTGATAACAGCATGACAATTACAATAGCAAATGGCTTTAATGCTTTTTTCAAACTGTTTTTCCCCCTTTATCGTTTCTGTCTGCAAAAGCTCAGTCCGTTCCTCCTTCCTCCTGTCAAAAGTACTATATAATACCATCGTATAGACAAACATCTGATGAATAAAGGGTTTTTGTTCGACAAAGTTTTAGGATAGGAAGGATAAAACCTTTTGAATGTATAAAACGTAGATATGGTAATGAAAAAAGTGGAGGGCATGATAATGAGCTTGTTTCATCGATTCTTTCATAATAAAGACCTGAACAAACTGACGTTGGAAAATATAGAGCATGCAATGGTTCAAAATGAGTTCGACAGAGGACTCATCAGGGAACTTATCATTGTTTTTAAGAAGAGGGTGAATCAGGACGGGGATGAGCGGTTTCGAAGATGGTTCAGTGAACTCCATTATCAGTTGCCGAAAGAGTTTGAAAGTGAAGCTGCCGCCGAACAGCTCTATAACATGCACAGCGGATGGATTGAAAGCGAGACGAAAAAATTGGAAAGGGAGACCAAACTTTCTTGGGAGGAACAAACGGAGGACATCAAGCATCTAAGCGTCAGGGCACGTAAAGCCCAGCTTGTAGTTAGGCATAGACTGACTGATATCTATTGGGATTTATTGGGTTAAACAAGAACAGCCCTTGTCTCCAAGGGGCTGTTTCTGATTACTGAGCAGTAAATCCGCCGTCGACCGGCAATTCAATTCCGGTAATGAAAGAAGCTTCATCGGAAGCCAGGAACAATACGCCTCTTGCCACGTCTTCCGGTTTTCCGAGGCGGGCAAGCGGAGTAACGGCTTCGAACCATTTTACATAGCGCTCATTCGCCATCAGTTCAGCTGTCATCGGGGTTTCGATGATTCCTGGATGGACGGAGTTTACCCGAATATTATCCTTTGCATACTCAATGGCGGCACCTTTTGAAATCATGCGGACACCGCCCTTGGATGCCGTATACGGACCGCCCTTGCTGAACCCGGTCAGCCCGGCGATGGAGGATATGTTGACGATCGATCCGCCGCCGTTCTCCTTCATGACAGGAACGACATGTTTCATGCCAAGGAAGGTGCCGGTCAGGTTGATATCCATGATTTTATGCCATTTATCCAGTGTAATTTCGTGGGCGGGTGTTTCATCTGATGAGATGCCTGCATTGTTGACCAGCACGTCGATTTTTCCGTACTTTTCAACTACGCCTTTTACAATTTGGATCCAATTTTCTTCAGAAGAGACATCATGTTTGAACCCTGTGGCTTCTCCGCCGGCGTTTCTGATTTCATCAACGACTTCATTTACCTTGTCTTCCTGAATATCGGTGACAACGACCTTGGCGCCTTCCTCTGCAAACAGGACAGCTTCTGCTTTCCCCATGCCGCCGCCAGATCCGGTAATGATTGTCACTTTTCCTTCGAGACGTTTCATCCTTCATCCTCCTTCAGATGGATATAAAACACTTTGATAATATTCCCTAATGTTAGTAAAATAAAGCACTTTTCATGAAGATGACAAGCAAAAGATGTATGAATATTTGGAATTGAATGCTATTCTAATCCCAAAGGCCCGCAGATAAAAAGCTATAACAGGAGGTAATGATGGAACGTCTAACTGATCATCTGATTGTCATTTCATTTGATTGCCTGTCTTCGCTGGATTTTCCGATGCTGGAAGAGCTGCCTCATTTTAAGGAGTTGATGAATAGCGGCTCATACTGCAGAAACGTGGAGACCATTTATCCATCTGTCACATACCCTTGCCACACGACAATTGTCACGGGGAAGTATCCAAAACGGCACGGCGTGATCAACAATACGCTGCTCCAGCCAGGGCTGCCCTCGCCCGATTGGTATTGGGAACGTAAGTATGTAAAGGGAACCACTCTGTATGACGAAGCGAAAAAGGCAGGCATGTCAACAGCCGCTTTACTATGGCCTGTCACGGCCAAAGCGAAGATTGATTGGAATATGCCAGAGATTTTCGCCAACCGGCCATGGCATCACCAAATACCTGTCTCGTTATGGAATGGGAGTGTCATGTATCAGCTGGATATGAACCGGCGTTTTGGCCATATCCGCAAAGGGCTCAGCCAGCCGGAGCTGGATGATTTTGTTTTGGAATCAGCGGTCCATACGATTCAGTCAAAAAAGCCGAACCTGATGCTCATTCATTTTACTGACCTTGATACACAGCGCCATAGCTTTGGATTTTCCTCGGAAGAAGCAATGGGCGCCCTTCGCAGGCATGATGTTCGTCTGGGAAGGATTATGCAGGCCTTGAAGGATGCCGGGCTGTATGGAAAGTCCACGATTGTGGCCTTGGGGGACCACAGTGCCCTCGATGAATCAAAGGCTGTTAAGCTGAATGTCCTGCTTCGGAAGGAAGGGCTGATACAGCTCGGCGAACGCGGCAGGGTAACGGATTGGAAAGCTTATTGTAAAAGCTGCGATGGGTCTGCTTATATTTATCTGAGCAACCCAGCCGATATGGAGACAAGGGAAAAGGTTCGAACCCTCTTAACTCGTCTGCAGAAAGATGAGGATAACGGCATCGAATCATTTTTGGAAGGGGAGGAAGCAGGGAGGACAGGAGCTGATCCTAATTGTGCCTTTATGGTGGAAGGACGTCTTGGCTTTTATCTGACGGAAGGCTTGGAGGGAGACTTTATCGATCAAATCACCGAAGAGGATGTCCGTGAGAAACGGTATACCTTTGCTTCTCATGGATACTCGCCCATGAAAGAACAGTACACCACGGTCCTGATGGCAGCCGGAAAAGGAATCCGGAAGGGTGTTGTGCTGCCCTCCATGCATCTGGTTGATGAAGGACCGACCTTTGCCAGACTTCTTGGACTGGATTTGGGGGATACGGACGGCAAAGCGGCTGAACAACTGCTAGAAGCAAGCGGCTGAGCAGACTTCAGACCTTTGTTGAATTGCAGTCAGCGGCCAGATAACTTTCATCAGCGGACAGTAAACCATGAACAACGGACAGTAAATCCCGATTAGTGGACAGTATCCGGGCCAGGGTGGACAGAAAGCCCGAATCATACGTAATAAAAACCGGAAATTACCGCATCTCATACACCAAAAAGGTTCTGAAAACCATTAAAGCAAAAATAATTGGGACAGATTGCAGGATTCCAAGGGATATGTATCTGAAATCCTTTTGTTCAAAGCATTATGCATGACGGTTCTGAAACATTGTCCTTTATATTATAACTAATTGCGCAAAATTTTAAATTTTGTTATTTTTTGGGCTGGTTATCCTGTACAATAAAATTAATCTACATTGGGGATTGGGGGCTGAGAAAATGAAGGGCTATACAAAACAAGAAAACAGCTGGATCATGTATGACTGGGCAAACTCTGCTTATTCCATCATCATTACGACAGCCGTTTTTCCGCTCTATTATAAGGGGGCTGCCGAAGCAGCAGGCGTTAGTGCAGTCAACTCTACGGCATACCTGGGTTATACCATTGCCATCGCTACATTTATTTTGGCCATGCTTGGCCCGATATTGGGAACGATTGCCGATTACCAAGGGTATAAAAAGAAATTTTTCACTTTCTTCTTCACTTTGGGAATCATAGCAACAGTCTCTTTGGCCATTATCCCGGGTGACCAATGGCTGCTTCTCTTGGTGCTCTATACCTTTGCAGCTGTAGGATTCACGGGGGCAAACGTGTTTTACGATGCTTTTATAGTGGATGTAACTTCAGAGGAACGGATGAATCGCGTATCGGCAAGAGGATATGGCTTGGGTTATATCGGGAGCACCATTCCGTTTATCATCAGCATTGCTATCATTATTCTGTCAAAAGCCGAAATCCTTCCGCTATCGATGGGAGCGGCAAGCAAGATTGCTTTTCTGATCACAGCCCTTTGGTGGGGATTGTTTGCGATCCCCATGTTCAGGAACGTACATCAGCGCTACTACATTGAGCGTGAGCCAAGGCCGGTCATCAACAGCTTCAAACGTCTTGGAAACACTTTCAAAGACATCCGGAAATACCGTGCACTTTTTTTATTTCTACTGGCGTACTTCTTTTACATTGATGGTGTCGGAACCATTATCACCATGTCAACGGCCTATGGGTCCGATTTGGGCATCGACTCTACGAATCTGTTGGTCATCCTGTTTGCAACACAAGTGGTGGCGGCTCCCTTTGCCATTTTGTACGGGAAACTAGCAGAGAAGTTCACAGGGAAAAAAATGCTGTATGTCGGGATTGTTGTCTATATCATTGTCTGTATTTATGCATATTTCCTTAAGACTACACTTGATTTCTGGATCTTGGCCATGCTTGTCGCCACTTCTCAAGGAGGCATCCAGGCATTGAGCCGATCCTATTTTGCCAAGCTTGTACCGAAAGAAAAATCAAATGAGTTTTTTGGGTTCTATAATATCTTTGGAAAGTTTGCCTCGATCATGGGTCCGCTTTTGGTGGCAGTTACGGCCCAACTGACCGGCAACTCAGCAAACGGGGTATTCAGCTTGGTCATCCTCTTTATCATTGGAATCATCATCCTGGCCAAAGTGCCAGAGCCGGAAGTGGAAGCTCCGGCCCCCGAGCAGGTCAATATTGTGTAAAACCAGGAGGTGCGACAGAAATGGGGAATGGACAAAATGATGGCGCCATGCTTATTGAGAAGGAAGCTTTTTATGCCATTGGTTTGAAATGGAAGGGGACATTTCAGGAGGCGGGAGCTGGACAAATCCGCCCTGTACATGAGGAGTTGCAAAAAAGGCTGAAGGAGATCCGGAATGTAACGAACCCTGAAATCATGCTTGGGCTTTCCTATCATGCCAGACCAGATGGGAAGGGTTTTACCCATTACGCTGCTGTGGAGGTGGAGAAAGTTGACGAGATTCCTCCCGGTATGGTGAGCATATCCGTCCCGACACTAAAATATGCCCTATATGAACATCGGAAAGGGCAGGGTATTGAAGCTTCTTACAGTAATATTTACAAGTGGATCGCCAATCAGGGGTATCAGGAAAACAATCCCGATTCCCTGACCCACTTTGAGAAATATCCTATGAAGCAGGATCCTTATTCCGAAGATCCAGAGTTTACCATCATGATTCCAATAAAATAAGAATGGCCAGTACCTCACTGCAGCATAGGGGGGCTGGCCTTTCTATTTTCCTATATTATCAGGACTTATGCTCTATTGCATTTTTTTGCATGAATAGGGCTTATAGCATGTTTTAAGCGAATCGCCGACCCGGTGATTGAATCTGTTTCCTTATGTACGTTAAGATGAAAATATCTGTAAAAATCAGGGTTATTTTGAAAGGGCAAGTATATAAAAAAATGGGAAAAACAAGGTGATATGATATGGATGCGAGCCTGATTGGATATTACTCTATGCTGATTGCAACCAAAAAGGGAGAAATCAAGCGTCTGAAAGAGGGGAAGAGCCAAATCAGCCAAAAGAGGGAGGAATGGATAAGCAACAAGCCTCTTTACACCCAGCCTGAACTTACACAGAGCAATTGGAGAGGAAATCACGCAGGGCTTTTTAAAAACAACCGTTCCAGCATAATATCTTCTTTTCAAGCGGTCACAGGTGAACAGTTTCAAAATATTTACAGTACCATCGAACAGAAAATCACCATGCTTCAAAGCGATATACAATACTACCAGGAGCGCATCAGTGCAATTCGCAGAGAGATGGAATTGGCTGAAAAAAATAAAAAATAAGTGATGGTGTGACAAATGCCGGAAATAAAAATTCAATATGGCGGAGTAGAAAAAGCGTTGTCCAATATTCGGTCAGCAGTTTCGTCATTTGATGAGGCAATGCCGAAAAACATTGGCGGCAGCAATGAGTTGGATGTTAAGGATGCCTTGGAAGAAATCAATCAATTGATGGAGAAATTGATGAAAAACTACACAGCTTTGCTGGCCAAACATGAACAGATTACCAGCTACTCGGTCCAGTCAATGAAAGAGGCAGACAGCATGATTTCAACTTCATACAGGCATCAGTATAAGTGAGGTGAAGCAATTGAAAGTTTTGGATGTTCAAAATCTGGAAAGCGGCCTTGAGACAACGGTTACTTCTTTAAAGAACAAGAGAAGTTCTTTCCAGAATATCGATAAAGCCGTTCGGGAAATTGTCCAACTGGACGACGCTTTTACGGGGCAGGGTGCTGCAGCCATTAAATCTTTCTATGCCGATTGTCATCAGCCCTTTATCGCCAAGTTCCAGCAAGTGGTGACCTCTTATGAGAACAAGCTGAAGGAATGTAAGAGCGCCTTGCAATCTGCAGAGCCATCAGATGACGGCCTTATCAGGCAGTCATTTTTAAAAAATGACCTTACCACGGCACTCAGCAAGGCAAAAAGTTTTACATCCGACATAACAGACGATGTCAATCAAACCATTGCGAGCTTGCAGGATATTACGGCAATACCCTATGTGAATGATTCCACTTTATTAAATAATATTGATGACGCAAAAGAAACGGTTGAAGAGACAAATGAGAAGCTTACGGAATTCGATACACGGCAAGCCAGCTCATTGAACAGCCTGAAAAGCGAACTCCAGCTTCTCAACCAATACATCCTTGAACTGGATTTGAAAATGGTTATGGGGCAAATATCCATTGCCAACTATTCACCGGTCCAACTGACCGCAATTGGTTCCCGTCCCCTTTTGATGGCCTCCATGCAATCCGGGCCTATACGGCTCGACAATTTGCTGTACAATCAAAACATTATGAATCAGCAATACATTCATGGCGTGTATCAATACATGGGTTTGAATTACGGTTCTTATTCACCTCAAAATTTTACAGCAAGAAATGCGCCTGATGTATCCGGGGCGGATTCAGGGGACGATGAGATCTCCTACCTAGCCGGCAATACCGTAAAGAGGGGAGACTTCACCATTCATGGCGGTACAGGCATGTATGAGAATAATTGGTCCGGCTACGGAGACGGCGATGGATTGCTTGGCGGAAAAAGTTCGTTCAGCGTGATCAATGTAGGTGTCAAACACGATACTTCAATATTGGACAGTTCGTTTAGCCAGGATATGCTGAAGGCTAATGTACAGGCAAGCGTGGGCGGTGAGTCTATATTCCCTCTGCTGAAAGCGGACGGGAACTTCTACTCCATTCAGGCCAAAACCCAGCTCGATGAAGACATTATGCTGGTGGGACGTACCGGGGTTGAAGCAGGAGGCAATATTTTGAATGCGAAGGCCTATGCGGGAGTGGATAACAATTCGCTTGGAGTTGCCGCAAAAGCATCTGTTGCCGAAGGGGAAGTATCTGGCATTATCCCGATTCCTTTTACCGATTACAATGTTAAAGGCACGGTTGGGGCGTCTGCCTTAGGAGTTGGCGGTGAGGCAAAAATAGGAAAAGAAACAGTGCTGGATTTGCGCTTCATCTTGGGACTGAAATTGGGAATCAGCTTTAACAAGCAAGATTAAAGGAGGAAAGATCATGAACGAAATCGATGTAAACTCATTGAAAATCAGATCAGGCAATGAACTGCTACCAATCGGCTCGGTCGTTTTAATAGAACCGATTCCGCAAGCATTGATGATATATGGAAGAACCCAGCAGCAGGCAGGGAAAGAAGGAATTTGGGACTATGTGGCATGTCCGTATCCGCAAGGACACCTGTCTGACGAAACGAATGTGTTTTTTAACCACTCCCAAATCGAAGAAGTGGTATTCAAAGGGCTCGAGACAGAGGGCGAGAAGGCATTGAGGGAAAAGCTGCAGCATTTATTCAACAGAGATGTTTCCTATGAAAATAGTTGATTGGCTTTTGGAACCCTACAGGATTGGGGTTTCTGAAATAAAGTATCTGTCAGGGATGAAGGTGCAGACAGAGTCGGATAAAGAAAGATTCAGGATCAATCAGCTTATTTACCTCAATGTGATGTTCATGGCCGTATACTCGGTCTTTTTCCTGGCTTCCATCGTCTATACGATTCTATCTTTCTTCGTGGCCTGGTATGGTTTCCTCATCATGATCATCACGGTGCCAATGATGGCCCTTGTTAAAGCTGCACAAAAAAAGCGTTATTTTAACCGCAGGGATGCTTTTATTAAAGGAGATCCGGATTTGATCAAGGATAAATAATAAAAGCTGGGGCAAGGTGCCAAAATAAATGTTCAATCAGAAAGGACTACTCACAATGAAATATTACATAATGATCTTGCTGGCTTTTGGCTTGATATTGGGCGGGTGCAGCAAAGAACAAGCTTCAGAGAAACCAGGCCAAGCTGAAAGCAAAGCTGCAAGCGAACCTACTCTTAAAGAAAAAAGGGATGCCTTTCTGGAATACGTAAATGAGGAGATTACAAAAACCTCTGAGCTAGAAATGAAAGCATTTGTATCCTTGGATTCAGTTACCGGCAACAACTATACCGATGACCAAACAATGCACGATGAATTGGTCAACACCACGATTCCCGCTTATGAAGAAGCGGTGTCGGAAGCAAAGAAAATTGAGCCTAAGATCAAAGAACTGGAGCCGATGAAAGAGCAGATTGTAAAAGCGACAGAAACCTTTCATGAAGCTTTACTCATGCAAAAGGAAGCCATAGAGAAGCAGGATAAGGATTTGATCCAGCAAGGAAATGAAAAAATGATGGAATACAAAAGCATCATTGATGAATACCATGCCGGCATGAAGGAGCTGGCAAAGAAACTCGAGGTTGATTATCAGCCTAATGCTCAGCAATAAGATATATCCATACGCCAGCCACTGTCTGTTCAGGCAGTGGTTTTTGCTTGTCGAAGGCTGGGAAAGGGAAGAAGAAAGGGCTCAGTTTAAGTCGATATTCCCCGGGAAATGATGAAAAGAAAAAAACTTGGAGGCGATTGGAATGAATGAACATGCAATCCGGCAGTCAGACAACGGTTTTTACATTGAAAGCGAGAACGGAGAAAGGTCTGCAGAAATCACTTTTGCCTACAGAGATGAGAACGTCATAGAAGTCGATCATACCTTCGTGGACCCTTCGCTTCGGGGTCAGGGAGTCGCCGGGAAACTGCTGAACAAAGTGGTTGAGTATGCAAGGGACATGAATAAAAAAATTATCCCGGTTTGTTCTTATGCTCAGGCAAAGATGCTCGGAAATAAGGAGTATGAAGATGTGCTTGCGGAGCAGTAGATACTTTGCTAAAAGGGAAGAAAGTTATAGACCAATTCCAGGATGACAAACTGTATGGAGCTTGTGGTGAGGTAACTTTCTCCAAAATAAGGGATGTTTTTCTAATTACTGTGATTGATTGCTTTCAGCATCTCAGCCCGTTTGCTTGTTGTTGCTTGCAGAGCACAGTTGCGGTCTCCTCGAAAATACTTTGCATTTCCTTCGTGCGATGCACGTTCGAGGAAGCTGATTCAATATCCTGATGAGCCTTTGACCCCGAAAGGCGCATATTGAGCAGGAGGGGGCCATGTCCGCAAAAAGTGAGTTCCCGAACGGAGAGCAACAGACTCCTAACATCATTTATAATTGGCTGATTTGTTTTACACCCAAACATCGGAAGAGGGCTTTCGCGGAAAAACAGCTTTCACTGACCTTCCGGAAAGCCCTTCTCGTATTTCACATATCATGTCCGTTATTCTTATTCTGCCTTGAATGGTTCTTATTTTTCACTTTGTGGGAACCGCTCATTGGCTGGGGCTGATTGGACTGTTTTTCTTTTGCTTTTTCAGGTCTCTTGCCCATTGCTTTAACCTCCTCATTTTACTGTTAGCGTGGCTTGTATCGTTCGAAATATGCAATGAAAAAAGCTTGCCGGCAACCGGCAAGCTTTAAAATTGTTTTTATCGGTTTGTCATCCAATCAGGTTTTCCAAAGCCTTTAAACTCTTCGTCGATGACGGATTCAAATTTCTCGGATTCTACGACTTCTTTTATGTCTTTCGCAAGCTGGGAGTCTTTTTCAGCTGTTTTAACAGCCACCAGATTGCGGTATTGATCAAGCATGTTTTCCAGAGCCAAAGCACTTAGGAGATCCATTTTTGCTGCGAGTGCAAAGTTGCCTGGAACGGCAGCCAAGTCGGCACTATCAACGGAACGCGGGAGCTGCCCGGCTTCGATGGGCTGAAACTTCAGGTTCTTTTTATTTTCGGTAATGTCTTTTTCAGAAACAGTGATCGGATTGGCGTCCTCGCTGATTTCGATGAGCCCCTCATCTTCAAGGGTGTTGAACGCCCGTGCAGCATTTGTTGGATCGTTCGGAATCGTGATGGTGGCACCGTCTTTAATGTCATCGATAGACTTAAAAGTGTTTGAATAAATGCCCATTGGAGCAGTCGGAACCGTAATCAGGCCGGTTAAATCCAAGTTATTCTCTTTTGAGAATGTTTCAAGATAAATGGAATGCTGAAACAGGTTTGCTTGAATGTCGCCTTTATCCAAAGCTTTGTTCGGCTGAATATAGTCACTGAATTCTACGATTTCCACTTTATAGCCTTTTTCTTCAAGACCTGGCTGAATCGCTTTTTTTACCATGTCACTGTATGGGCCGGCAGTTGCACCGATTTTGATTTCCTTTGACTCGTTTCCGGAAGATTCTTTGCTCTCTTTGCCGCCGCAAGCAGCCAGAGATGAAATAGCCAATAATAAAACGAAAGCTGCAATCCACTTTTTCATGATTTTTTTCCTTCTTTCTATGAGATATTATCTTTTGTCAACAGCCTTGGCAATCATGTCGCCAATAAGCTGGATGAGCTGGACCAAAACAATGAGGATAATGACAGTCGCAATCATGATGGTGTTGTCATAGCGATAGTATCCAAACCGGATTGCCAGGTCGCCGATTCCGCCTCCTCCGACAACACCCGCCATAGCCGAAAAGCCGATTAGACTGATCAGCGTCAGCGTGACGCCGGATATAATGCCGGACCGGGACTCCAGCAGGAGAACATCTTTAATGATCATCCATGGCGTGGCTCCAGCTGCGATAGCCGCTTCGATGACACCCCTGTCAATTTCCCGCATGGCGGTTTCGACAATCCGGGCAAAAAACGGAATGGCCGCCACTGTCAGAGGTACGCTGGCAGCCGTAGGCCCGATTGTTTCGCCGACCAGAAAATCGGTGACCGGTATCAAAAACACCAGCAATATGATGAAAGGGATGGACCTGATCATATTAACAATAAAGCCCAAAATGTTCTTCAGTAACTTGCTTTGGAAAAACAGGCCTTTATCCGAAACGTATAGCAGGATCCCGATCGGCAATCCAATCAAAACGGACACCAATAATGAAATGGTGATCATATAAATCGTTTGAAAAAAAGCCTGGTTGATATCCGGGAGCAGTTCAACGAAGTGTTGAAAATCAAAGCCCATTGCGAAGCACCTCCACTTGCGCCGAACGCTGTCTTATATACTGCAGTGCCTTCTCAATCTCGTTCTGCTGTCCTTTCAGTTCCATGATGAATATGCCAAGGGGCGCTTCCTGAATATATTCAATGGAGCCGTGAAGGAAGTTGCCCTTTACGCTGAATTGCTGAAGGGTATCGGAAATGACTCCTTCTCCTGCAACCTCGCCTCTAAATAGTACTTTGACAATCGTTCCTTCGCATTTATCCAAAATCACATCAGGCACATCGAATGAGACGACACTTTCAATGAACTCTTTTGTCAATTCCGTTTGGGGGCTGGCAAATACATCGTACACGCTGCCTTCTTCAATGACCCTGCCGTCCTGCATGATGGCCATCCTGTTGCAGATTTCTTTCACCACGTCCATCTCATGGGTGATAAGGACAATCGTGATATTGAGCTCTTTATTGATTTTTTTCAGGAGGCTCAAAATCGACTTTGTGGTCGTCGGGTCAAGAGCTGAAGTTGCTTCATCGCACAATAGCACAGTTGGATTATTGGCCAGTGCGCGTGCGATACCCACTCGTTGCTTTTGCCCCCCGCTCAGCTGGGAAGGATAGACATCCCGCTTGTCGGAAAGACCAACCATCTCCAACAATTCTTCCACTCGTCTCTTGATTTTCGCTGGAGGCAGATTGGCTGCTTTCAAGGCAAACGCGATGTTTTCAAACACCGTCTTTTGGCTGATTAAATAAAAGTGCTGAAAGATCATGCCGATTTTCAAACGGGCCAGCCTCAGTTTCTCATCTCTAAGCGAAGTAAGATCGACACCATCCACTGTAATGCTGCCGGCAGAAGGGCGCTCAAGCAGATTGATGCAACGGAGCAGGGAACTCTTTCCCGCACCGGAATAGCCGACAATCCCATAAATTTCGCCCTTGGCAATCGTAAGTGAAACATCATCCACTCCAGTGACTTGCCCTTTTTTTGTTTTGTATATCTTTGAAAGATTGCGAATTTCAATCATAATCAAATCTCCTTTTTGCTCATAACGGGAACCGTTCCAATAGGACACAGTTTAATTGGCCAAAAAAAATACTTCTTTCAACTGAAAGAAGCATTGATACACGAATGTATGTCAGCTTATCTTTCAGAATGAACGTCATTCTGCAGGAATTGGCACCTTCCCATCATTGGGGGTTGCTGGACGTCATCGGGCCGTTCCCTCAGTCACTCTGGATAAGACTCATATGAAATTGAAAGTAGATACATCGTACTAATCAAGCGTTTGATTGTCAATATGGGAACATTGAAGCGAGTTAGCCGGGAAGCGTTTCCAATGCTATGAAATCAAGGTGAATTGCTGTTGAAAAAATTTTTAGAAAGTTGGCTTTATGCACTTAAGTTTTGTTTCCGCTCGGGCCATTTGATGGCTGATTCCAGCACAATGGAGATGAGGACCCCCATGATGAATCCATTGCTCACAAGCGGCTGGATGACAGCAGGAACCTGGGCAAACAAGGCTGGGTCCAGTGTCATTAAAGATACCCCGATCAGAAGAGGGGCGGCCAGCCTGTGAATGGTAATGGAATTAAAGGCATAACCATTCAGGCTTTTCAGTGATGTGCCCATCAGCTGCAGGTAGGCAACGAAGAGAACTGCGTTTCCGACCGATATGGGGAGGGTCGCCAGCATCAGTCCGAGAGGCGGAATGATGCCCAAAAGGGAAATGAGAGCCCCGCCGATTAGAAATGGCTTCCGCTTAAATATCTGGGTACTTTCCAAAAAGCCGATGGAAGAAGCAAACGGAGTGAAAGCCACAATGCCGAAGAGGGCAGCCACAACTGCGTTTACCCCGGTCAGGAGAAAGGAATGTTTATATTGTTTCATGGAGGGTGTCTCATTCAGCAGTTTTGAAGCGGCTTGAACGGATACAATGGTATTGCTCAAATTCACCAGGCCGCCCAAGAAAGTGATGGCGATGATCCCATACTGCAGATTGGGTTCACCAAGCGGAAATATAGTAAAGGGGGCAGCCATATTGGCGCTCAGCGGCTTATCTGTCGGAAATAGCATAGAATACACGATCCAGCCGCCCACCATTCCAATGAGAATAGAGAAATTGCCAATGGATTTAGATCCTTTAATTTTCAGAAGGGCAACGATTGCCGCTAATCCAAAGGAAAAGAGGGTGATCGGCAAATTCAGCGTTCCAGAATCATTTATTACAAGCATCCCGTTGAAAAAGATGAAGATCAGCTGAAAGGTCAGAAGAAATAAATATACGCTCATGACCATCGGGCTGAAAATCCGCTGGATGACCGACACCAGATTGAATGCAGCAAGCAGGATGGTGACGAGTCCCGCGAGCATCATGCCCGTGACAATCCCGCCGCCCACTTCGGTAAAGCTCAGGCCAAGTGCCGATGCCGAGAAACACAAGTTTAGGATAAGGGCCCACATGACCCCGGATGGCCCCTCCATGACGGGCAGCCGATGTCCAAACCTGCCTTGGAGCATGCAGGCAATTCCTGTCACGATCAGAGAACTTCGAAGAATAGAGGCTATTTCATGCTGAGGCAGCCCGAATGCCAGACCAATGGAAATAGGCACCACGACAATATTGGCAAAAATAAAAAAAAGCCATTGCACAGAAGCGAACATGGTCGTCCAAGAAGATGAAAATCTATTCACTGTTTCACTCTTCCTTTTTTATAGAGTAGTAGGTTATATGCAGACAAGTCAGGAAACTACTGGGAAACCTGCTCCTTCTTATGATATAGCATTGAATCGTCAAATCAACTGTAAAGTCTTGACGCACCATAGCGAAAAATTTTGGTCCTATTATAAAGTAAGAATTGACTGCGTTGGGGGACGAAAAGATGGAACAGAAACTCATGAACAATAAGGGTGGAAAAATATATTACGTATATAAGGCGAATTGGAAATACCCCTTTCCGATAGCGTTAAGCACAAGAGAGGATATGACGCCGATCCCTTGGTGAATCCATACCGATAGGGTTACAAATCTCCTGTTCGTAAAAAAGAAAATTCCTATACAGCGAGAAAGACTTCAGAAAGTGTGCAGGGCCCGATCCGGAACCTCAAAGACTAACAGATTCGTCCTTTACAGGATGGAAGGGAGGAAAAAGGAAGCCTACTATCAGGATGAAGAGAGGCACAGGTCGATCAAGGTCTTTGATATAGAAGCGGAGGCGCTTGCCTATGCAAGGGACCTGGTATCGAGGGTGGAGGAAAAGTATTCGGATATGACTTTCCCATCTTATACGGAAAGCTGCTCGAAGATCATTATTGGCATTAAAAACCTCTGCCGGAACACGGCAGAGGTTTTAATTATCCTTGTATGAGGTAAACCCTTGCTTCATATGGCTTCAGCTGTATGGAATCTGCATCTTTGTGAGGGGACACTTGATAATTGGAAAGGATAAGGTGCGTGTCCGATAACGCCAGATTGCCATTGGTTGTCCAGACGTTTTCTTGGCTGGAAAGATTGGTTATGATGACCGCTGTTTCATTCTCTTGTCTTCTGCTATAAGAGAATATGGCTGTGTCCTCCGGCATTAGCAGTTCATAATTTCCGTCAATGAATACATTATGCTCTTTCCTCAGCTGTATCATCTTTTTATAAAAATGAAGGATAGAATCAGGATCCTGCCGCTGCTTTTCCACATGGATATCACGGTAATGCCGGTTGACTTTCAGCCAAGGCGACCCCGTCGTAAAACCCGCATTTGGGTCTCCAGTCCATTGCATGGGCGTCCGGCTGTTATCCCTAGAGGTTTTTCCGAGAATATAGAGAATCTCTTTTTCCGCCATTCCTTCAGCTTTCTTCTCTGCGTAAAAATTTCGGGCAGCCACGTCATCATAATCATCAATGGACTCGAAATAACTGTTCGTCATCCCGATTTCCTGCCCCTGATAAATGAAGGGGGTGCCTTTCATGAAAAAGTACATGGCACCAAGAGCGGTTGCACTCTCGCTCCAATATTCCTTTTCATCGCCCCAGCTTGATACGATTCGTGGCTTGTCGTGGTTTTCAATATAAAGGGCATTCCAGCCGTTGTCTTCAAGGCCTTTTTGCCAGCGGGTCAACGCTTTCTTCACATTCAGCACATCCATGCCGCCGTCTTTCTTAAAATCCCACAAATCAATGTGTTCAAATTGGAACAGCATGTCCATTTTCCCTTGATCGCCTACCCAAAGGTGTGCATCGTCCACGCTGACACCGTTTGCTTCCCCGACCGTCAGCGCGTTAGGATATTTTCCGTATGTGTTTATCTTAAACTCTTCCAAAAATTTATGAATGCCCTCTTGGTTCATATGCATATCAAAGGAAGAAACATATTTTCTTCCTTCTGGATTGGGCATGTCCGGGAAGCCGGGCCGCTTTTTGATATGGCTGATAGCATCGATCCGAAAACCGTCAACACCCTTGTCGAGCCACCAGTTGACCATATCATACAGGGCGGTACGTACATCCTTGTTCTCCCAATTCAGATCGGGCTGGCGGCGGGAAAATACGTGCAAGTAATACTGTTGCGTTTTTTCGTCATATTCCCAGGCTGAACCGCCGAAGATACTCTCCCAGTTATTCGGTTCTGCTCCATTTTTGCCATCCCGCCATATATACCAATCACGCTTGGGGTTGTCTCTAGAGGACCGCGATTCAATGAACCAGGGATGCTCGTCACTTGTATGATTCAGAACCAGGTCCATCAAAAGCTTCATACCGCGCTGATGCATTTCTTCCAAGAGATCTTCGAAGTCCTGCATGGTACCAAAATCCTTCAGTATATCCTGGTAATCGGAGATGTCATATCCGTTGTCATCCAACGGGGATTTATAAAAAGGGCAGATCCAAACAAAATCAATGCCCAAATCCTGGAGGTAATCTAAACGCTGGATCACTCCGCGAAGATCGCCAATCCCGTCTCCATTTGAATCCTGGAAACTGCGAGGATATATTTGATAACCGACCGCATTTTTCCACCATGCTTTTGTCATCTTGTTCACTCCAATGTGTTCATCTATTTGCTTGTTTGTGGTGCAATCGATTGCACTTGATGGCTCGTGAAAGGATTTTATTCGTGCCTGTCAATCGAAAGCAGGGGTCCTATCATTCTTCGCTGTGGAAAGTAAACCCGTCTTAGTGGACAGAAAAACAGCTTATCCGGACAGTATACAGCAGCGATTCGAGAGTAACCGTTCATGTATGGACAGTAATGGCACAGCAACGCGAAAAACTCGCCCATAATCGTTTCTTGATCCATGAAATATGGAATAACTAATCGACAATCAAAAAAACACTCTTATTATGCAAGCGGTTGCACCAAAAAGGGTTAACTTAATCATACTGAATGACTGTCAAAATTACAATCCTTTTTCGTATATATCCCTGCCTATGCAGCGGCCAGCTACTCCAAAAAAGCAGTTGACACCTTTGTCTATTCTTGTCATAATAAAGGCAATTGCATACTGGTACCTTTAAATCAGTCCCGTGAGGCTGACAAGGACAACGGAAATGTGCAGCGGTTTGCGTGTATCTTTTGGTGCATGCATAGGACCCTGACCATGATGAAACGGGCTTCTTGTCGGATAATGGCAAGAAGCTTTTTTTCTTCCGCTCGTCTACAACCATCGAAGTCATCTTCGGTACCAGATCTAAACAAACATTTGAGTGGAGGAATTGGAATGAAAAAAGTGGATTCGGAATTCTCGTTACAGCCTGTTCCGCAGTCAGCAAGAAATGGATTCGGAAAAATGCTTGCCGTCATGCTTGGATTGACGTTTTTCTCGGCCAGCATGTGGTCCGGCGGAGCATTGGGAAGCGGTCTGACATTTGTTCAATTTATCGGAATTGTCCTGGCGGGCAATCTTATTCTCGGGTTATATACAGGCGCGCTGGCTCATATTGCGGCCAAGACAGGTTTGTCCACCCATTTGCTGACACGCTATGCTTTTGGTGAGAAGGGTTCCTACCTATCATCCTTGCTGTTGGGTGCCACACAAGTCGGCTGGTTTGGAGTGGGAGTGGCCATGTTTGCCGTCCCCGTACAAAAAGTGACGGGCATCAACGTGTATATGCTGATTGCCATAGCAGGCATCTTGATGACGGCTACAGCATTTTTCGGAATGAAAGCACTGGCGATCCTGAGCATTATCGCCGTGCCAAGCATTACCATACTGGGCAGCATCTCTGTATTTAAAGCGACGGAAACAGCAGGAGGCATGGAAGGCTTGCTTGCCTATCAGCCAACTGAAGTGATGGGGCTTGCAGCCGCTCTGACCATCTGCATCGGCTCGTTCATCAGTGCGGGGACACTCACGCCTGACTTTACAAGGTTTGCCAAAACAACACGTTCCGCGGTCAGCTCCACTGTCATTGCATTCTTTATTGGCAACTCAGTCATGTTCCTTTTCGGAGCTATCGGCGCCATCGCGGTGGGCCAGGCGGATGTTTCTGAGGTCATGTTCATACAGGGACTGATCATTCCGGCCATCATCGTGCTTGGACTGAATATCTGGACAACGAATGACAATGCGCTTTATGCATCAGGACTTGGATTTTCCAATATCACCAAAATCCCCAAAGGGAAAGTGGTGGTATTCAACGGCATCATTGGGACCATTGCAGCGATGTGGCTCTATAACAACTTTGTCGGCTGGCTGACAATCCTCGGTGCAACGCTGCCATCCATCGGAGCCATCATTTTAACGGATTTCTTCCTGATCCACCGGGGAAAATATAAAAGATTTGAGGACATGACGTTCAAAACCATCAATTGGATTGCCATCGGTGCATGGGCAGGCGGGGTGGCCATCGCCCAATTCGCTCCAGGGATTGCTCCGATCAACGCCTTGCTGGGTACGGCCGTCATTTACGCAGCGGCTACAAAGGCTGCAGCACATTTTGCAAAAACCAAAGAAGCAGCAGAATTAGGGAAGGTGAGTGCTTAATTGATCATTAAAAACGCAAAACTCAGAGGAAAAGAAGGTCTTTGGAATATCGCTATTGAGAACGGAACCATTCAAACAATCACTCAAGAATGGGAGGACCGTCAAGGAACGGAAGTGCTGGATGCAGCTGGTGCCTTGGTCCTGCCTCCTTTTATAGAGCCGCATATCCATCTGGATACGACGCTGACGGCAGGGGAACCAGAGTGGAATAAAAGCGGAACTCTTTTTGAGGGCATCCAGAGATGGGCACAGAGAAAAGAAACCTTGACGGTTGAAGATGTAAAAACCAGATCAAAGACAGCTTTGAAATGGCAGATGGCGCAGGGAATCCAGCATGTGCGCACACACGTAGACGTGACGGATCCGGAGCTGACCGCAATGAGGGCGCTGCTGGAAGTGAAGGAGGAAATGGCTCCTTACGTCGATATCCAGCTGGTTGCTTTCCCTCAGGAAGGCATCCTCTCCTATCCAAATGGAAAGGAATTGCTGGAGGAAGCCTTGAAAATGGGGGCTGATGCAGTCGGAGGCATACCGCACTTTGAGTTTACGAGAGAATACGGCGTTGAATCGATGAAAATCGCTTTTGACCTGGCTGAAAAGTATGATGTACTCGTTGACATTCATTGCGATGAAATTGATGATGAGCAATCCAGATTCGTGGAGGTGGTGGCCAAGGAGGCGTTTGAACGAGGGCTTGGCAGGCGGACTACGGCCAGCCACACGACGGCTATGGGTTCCTATAATGATGCATATGCGTATAAGCTGTTCCGCCTGCTGAAAATGTCTGAAATCAGCTTTGTATCCAATCCTCTTGTGAATATCCATCTTCAAGGGAGATTCGATACGTACCCGAAACGGAGGGGTCTAACGCGGGTGAAAGAACTGCTGGAAGCGGGAATGAACGTATGCTTTGGACACGATGATATTTTCGATCCGTGGTATCCGCTGGGAACAGGAAATATGCTTCAAGTGCTCCATATGGGTATCCATGCTTCCCAATTGATGGGCTATGACCAAATTGTCAGCTCCATCGATTTGATTACGGAAAACAGCGCGAAAACACTGCATATCCAAGATGCCTATGGCATAGAGGAAGGAAAGCCGGCCAGCTTTATCATCCTGAATGCAGAAAATGAATACGAAGCCATCCGCAAGCAGGCTCAAGTGCTTTATTCCATCAGGAATGGCAGCGTCATTGCTGAAACCAAACCTAGGGAAACCAATATTATTTTTAATGAAGCAAGAGAAAAAGTAAATTTTAATAAATAAGGAAAAAGACTGCCCATTGGGCAGTCTTTTTTGGATAATGAGATTATATTGACTGACAGTTCAACAAATTTCATTGAGGCGGCCAGATTCTGAAGTTATTTCTTTTTTTCTATATTGAAATGGGGTACTCGTTCTCTCAGCATCTCATAATACAAATATTCCAATTCTAGATTTTTTTCTTTGTATTCCTTATGGCGGGGATGTTCTTCCGGTGCGACCTTTTTTCCTTCAATAAAGTAATCAAAAACCTTTCCGCCCTCAAACCTTTTAACTTTCAAATTTGCCTCTGGCAGAGTGGCAAGGATTTTTTTCTCTGCATCTGAAACAATCTCCATCTCTTCTTCATCTGACAATTCTTCAGGAAAATCATAATAAAGACTGATAAAGTAAGCTGATTTTTTAAATGTGCTTTGTAAATTGAAATTTTTGAAGTTATATATGACACTGTAGTTCTCTATTATTTTTTCGGGGTGTTTATCATAAGCTGCAATATTAGGATCACCCATCAGATGCGCATCTGTATAAGATATAGAAGGTTCGTATGGGAGTTCTCCCACCGTTTTTTTGAGTTCTTGTTCAGATATGCGGTTAAAGTGATTAGCGAGGGAACCGGTAAAACTATAAATATTTTTCATCTCTAAAACCTGTTGTTTGCCATCTTTATCTTTGTAAGAGATTTTCCAGTATATATATTCCTTGTCGGGATCTAAACCCACATTTGTTTTCATTAGCTCTGTTGTTTTCTCTTCAATTTCCCAATCTCCAAGCATTTGATCAAGGACTGCTTTGTATTTCTCTGTATAATCCGTTTTATATCTATCCGTGTACACACAGCCGGATAAAACAGCTGCAAACAGCAAGAGGGCAGGAAGAACACTTATCTTCATCCTTTTCACACGAAAGCACCTTCTTTCATAATGGAAAATGTAACTGTCTAGAGGGACTATTATAAAGATACCTTTTTTCCTGATTGAAGTCATATTAAAATTAGTGTCCGGAGCGTGTTTTAGTGTATGCCGGAGTGATTCCTATCCTCTTCTTTTTTGAGAAGCTATTATGGATGAAAGCAGGTTTTGCATTCCTTATTTTAGGCGCTAAAATTACTGAATATTAAGAAATAAATCTTTACAAAATCTTAACATTCGTATTGTTTACATTTGATTAAGATTTCATTAACATTGGTTAGGGTTGAAAGATGTCGAACAAAAGTAAAGGACTGAAGATATGGATCTGCAAACATTGCTGTTTATGTTTTTCGGGGGACTCGGTATATTCTTGTATGGAATCAAGTCCATGGGAGACGGCCTTCAAAAGGTTGCGGGCGATGGGCTTAGGGACCTGCTGGACCGCTTTACCGCAAAACCGATCATGGGAGTGCTGACAGGTATTGTTGTCACTATCCTGATCCAGTCAAGTTCGGGCACAACTGTCCTCACCATCGGGCTGGTCACCGCCGGTTTCATGACCTTAAGACAAGCGATTGGTGTTATCATGGGTGCCAACATCGGTACCACGACGACTGCTTTCATCATCGGGATCAACATCTCCGATTATGCATTGCCTATAATTGCATTAGGTGCTTTTCTTATCTTCTTCTTTAAAAATCATAAAACCAACAATATCGGACAGGTGATTTTTGGCTTCGGGGCTCTATTCTTTGGTTTGAACCTGATGGGGGATGCCATGAAGCCGCTCCGCGGTGCGGAAGCTTTCACGGATTTGACGGTAAGCATGAGCGATAATCCATTGCTGGGTGTTCTCGTAGGGGTTGTCTTTACGGTAATCGTTCAAAGCTCCTCTGCAGCCATCGGTTTGCTGCAGACACTGTTTGATCAGGGGGCCATCAGCCTTCAGGCTGCACTGCCGGTGCTGTTCGGCGACAATATAGGGACAACCATCACCGCTGTCCTGGCTTCGATTGGAGCCTCAGTAGCCGCAAGACGAGCGGCATTGACTCACGTTATTTTTAATGTAATCGGAACGGTATTAGTATTAATTCTATTTATTCCATTCACACATTTTATCGAGTATATGCAGTCAAGCATGGATTTAAATCCGAGAATGACCATAGCATTTGCCCATGGTACATTCAACGTGGCGAATACGATCATCCAGTTTCCGTTCATAGCCGTCTTGGCCTGGATCGTTACAAAGCTCGTACCGGGTGAAGACACGGCCATTGAGCATAAGGCGATCCATCTGGGAGAGCAATTTATCCGCCAGTCGCCTTCTGTCGCTCTTGGACAAGCCAAAAAGGAAGTCTTGCGAATGGCGGATTTGACAGAAACAGGACTCGTAGAAGTAGGCCAGTTTTACAAAACACATGGCAAGAAGCATCGGGAACTTGTTCCTCAAGTGGAAGATGCTCTCAATAATTTGGATAAAAAAATTACGGAATACCTGATTCAGATCTCATACCACCCTTTATCGGATCCTGATTTAAAGACCCATCATTCTCTTATGCATACGGTCATGGATCTTGAGCGGATCGGGGACCATATGGAAAATATCATGGAATTGGTTGATCACCAAATCAACCAGAAAGTGAAATTTTCCGAATCGGCCCTTGCCGATCTGGATGAAATGTTCAATCTGACCATTTCCACTTTGCGCCAGTCAATCAAGGCGCTGGAAACCGATAATGTCGAGCAGGCAAAGGCCGTCCTTGAAAAAGAAAGGCTCATTGATAAGATGGAAAAAGATCTTCGTAAAAAACATATTCTCCGCCTTAATGAAAACCGCTGCACGGGTACAGCCGGTATTGTATATGTTGATATTGTCAGCAACCTTGAGCGGATTGGAGACCATGCAGTGAATATTGCAAACGCGGTTATCGGAGAAGAGCAGGGTACCATTCAGGAGCATGTCCAATCCTAAACCCCGATTATGGAAAAGCACACAATTTTGTGTGCTTTTTTACTGTTTATGGAAGGTATGTTGGAATATTTATAGAATTAAAGCTGTAGTGTTAATAATAATGGGACGGGGGTGAGAAAAATTACAAAGGAACGTCATATTCAAGACGGTAAAAAGAAGCTCATGATCGGCATGGCCGTTGTATTATCCGCAGTTTTTATCCTGTTGCATTCCACTCCCCATTTAGCATTGAGAACCCATGTGTTTTTCCAAGGCTACCCGAAGGCGGCCCTTACTTCAGGGGTAATGGATGATGCGTATCACAATGAGGCAGATCAGGGAGCTTTGGAGCGGCTGAACGCAAAAGCGTATACGCTCACGAAGCCGCCGGTTGAAAAAGCAACGGCGGGGCAATTAAGAAACTTTTCCGTAAAGAAGATCGGCTTTTTATATTTCGCGGAATATTTGGGTGACACATAAAAAATGGCTTGGAGAGACCCCAAGCCACTTTTTATTTTACATGCTTAGACCTTCACTTCGCTCATAAGGGCGTGTGTATTTCCTTCTGTATCTTTGAAGAAAACCATCCAGGTTTCCGTGGTCCCCATTTTTGCGACCATGTGAGGCTCATCTGTAAAGAATACGCCCCTTTCCTTTAACGAATGATAGGATTCCTGAATGTTTTCGAACTGGAAGTACAGAACGGAGCTCGGATGATGGAACTCTTCTTTTTCAGGAAGAGTGAGCATCAAGCGCGTTCCCCCGCAATCAAAAAAAGCCATCGTTTCAGTATTGAACAGCAGGGGCAATCCAAGAACCTCTTTATAAAAAGACAGCGCTTGATCTAGGTTTTTGACGGGTACTCCAATTTGTCCGATTTTTTGCAAGATATTCTCTCCTCTTCAATACAGACCTAGCTGGAAAGCTTCCACGCTGGAATCAGGGAATGGAACTGAAAGAAAAAGCTTACTGCAACATGAATCAGGGTGTATATGGCCAGGGTGAGCGAATAAGTGATGAGCCACTCCGTCCAAGAACCTTTTAAAAAGTAAAATAGCAGGCCCATCCCAACAGGGAAGGGGGTTAAAATGATCATCCACATGGGGAAATGCAGCTTTTCCACAGCTGCACCCAACAGAACTACACTGGCTCCGATTATAAGTGGCTGCCAAAACTGAAGCCCTTTGGCAAAGAGACGGTCCCCCACATAATAAGAAATGCTGGTCAACAAGATTGCCGTGACTAAACTAGTGAAATAGTTCAGATTTAATCAACTCTCTTTCAGGATATACCTATTACCTTCGCTAGTTGGTTGGATTTTCCTGCAGATTGCTTAGTGAAATGTTGGAATATTACTCAATTTAATTTTGAATTTGTATATTGCAATTGGTTTGGTTTTAATTAAAGAGAATTTTAATGCAAATAATAATGAGTATGGTGCAATTAATCTGAGTTGGGTGCAATAAATCTGAGTCTGGTGCAATAAATCTGAGTATGGTGCAAATAATCTTGTGTATGGTGCAATAAATCTGAGTCTGGTGCAATAAACCTGAGTATGGTGCAATAAATCTGAGTCTGGTGCAAATAATCTGAGTATGGTGCAATAAATCTGAGTATGGTGCAATAAATCTGAGTATGGTGCAATAAACCTGAGTATGGTGCAATAAATCTGAGTCTGGTGCAAATCTGAGTCTGGTGCAATAAATCTGGGTCTGGTGCAATAAATCTGAGTCTGGTGCAATAAATCTGAGTCTGGTGCAATAAATCTGAGTATGGTGCAATAAATCTGGGTATGGTGCAAATAATGAAGGTTTGGTGCAATTAACATGTGGTTGGATCAATTAATTTTTTCTTGGTGTAATTAAACTAAAGACTCATGCAATTAGCACGGGACTTGGTGCAATGTATGTAAAGAATAGGAAATTCCTGGGCCAAAACTGCAGTTCAAACACTTTTTCACCCAGTGGATAGCTCCAACAGAAAATCAAGTAAAGCCCTCAAGGAAAGATACACACCCCGCATAAAAGCCATCACTGAAGCTAATTAACACATGCAGCAAAAAAGAGAGAGCACTTTCGCTCTCTCTTTCCCCATCGTTATGCAGCCCCGCGGTACCCGCAGGCCTTGCCTTTCTTATCATGGCCTTTATGTTTGCCGTTGTCCTTCTTTTCTTTATCATGGCCTTTTTTCTTGCCGTTACTGTCCGGATTCGGGCAAGGGCGGTCACCGTTGTCTTGGCCGCCGTCATCACCGTCCTGGCCATCTTCCTTGGCGGCTTCCACAATTCTTCCTTCCACAACAGGGGAGACTGGGGTATTTTTTTCAAGATAGGAAGTGAAGACATCATAATCGACTTCGTACAGCTCAATCATTCTTCCGGCATCCTTTGCCTGTTTAAACATCGTATAGCCATCACCGCCATCCGCTACGAAAGCATTTGTGGCGACCGTATACAATTTTGAAAGGTCAATGGGCTTGTAGCCCTGATCCGTACTTACTTCTACGGAGTGGACCCTTTCACCGGCAGACATGCTGATGTCATATTTAAAGCGGATTCCTGAGACCTGCATGAACTGTCCGGCTGCATTCTCGATATTTGATACGCTGTGCTCAAGGGCCTGTACGACTTGTTCGCCTGTCAGGTCCACTGTGACCAGCGTATTTCCAAATGGCATGACAGTTAAAACATCTCCTAAAGTGATTTCACCCTGCGGGATGGACGCCCGGATGCCTCCCCCGTTTTGCATGGCAATATCAGCATCGACGGATTCGCGGGCTTTCGCCAGCATGGAGTCTGCAATCAAGTTTCCTAAATTTGTTTCTTTGGTGCGGACGTCAGTTCTTTCTCCATTCAGAGGTACGTTCGTGTAGCCAACAACTTGTTTCTTCAGGTTTTCAATGGGTTCGCTGAGTTCGGCCAGCCGCTGTTTGGCTCCTTCGTTTTCTGCAAAGGCCATCAGGTCAAGCAGCTGTCCGTTATAGGCCGTAACTGCTCCATTCTCATCAAATGTTACGTCGAGAGTACCCAGGTATTTATGGTACTCATTTGCCTGTACAATCAATACCGGTTCCTCATGTTTAGCCACTACAACGGGAGCATCCAATTTTGTATTGGAATGTCCGCCGACAATGACATCAATGCCTTCTACAGCTTCGGCCAGCCTAACATCAGGCTGATAGCCCAAATGCGAAAGGGCAATGATTTTATTGACACCTGAATCTCTCAGCGCCTGAACCGTATTGGAGGCGGCAGTTACGGCATCTTCAAACACGATATTTTGGCCTGGATTCGAAAGGAAGGTGGTATCCTCCGTTGTCAGGCCGAAGATTCCGACCTTTTCTCCGTCCAGCGTTTTAATAATGGCTGGGTATATGTGTCCTGGCTCGGCGGGATTGCCGATTGAATCGATATTATAATCCTTCAGCAAAGGCTCGCCGTCTACCTTTACATTGGCGCTGACAAAGGGGAATTCGGCATTTTCGATGAAATCCGCCAACACGCCGGGGCCCTTATCAAATTCATGATTGCCGAACGTCATCGCATCATAGCCGAGAGCATTCATAAACTCCAGGTCTGCCTGTCCGAGGTACTGATTGAAAAACAGCGTTCCGGAAAACACATCGCCTGCATCAACAAGAAGCGTATTCGCTTTCTCACTGCGGACTTGTTCGACGGCTGTCACCAACCGGGGAACGTTCTCCAGGTGGGCATGGGTATCATTTGTATGCATGATCGTCATGGAAAAAGCAGACGCATCTACCTCTGCTGCTAGTCCGGTTACCGGGGAAAAAGTAGAAAAAACGATGGCAAAAGCGGCAATCAGGCTAAACCATTTCTTGCGGGCAAAGCTCATTTTTCTCCTCCTCAAAACTTTTTTTCTGTCTATAATAAGTATTCGATTCCGGCTGGCTGGCTATGAGGTTTTTTCCAACATTTATCTTACTTTAAAGGTGAATAGCTTCTTTGTGCGAAAAAATTTACCTAAGTCTCATATTGACTGCTGGGACCTTGGACGAAATTTGTTTTATAATGAAAAGTAACGTGAAATCTCCGTCTTGCTGGAATAAGGGCAAGCGGGCCTTTCCGTCCAAAAGATGGCCGGCTGAGTCATTTACATACTAGGAAAGCAGGTGCTGGAATTGGTTAATGTTTTTTCAAGAGAACGATTGCTTCAAGAGGTTGATACATGTGCCAGCTATACAGGCATCAATCCAGAGGAAATTGCCGAGAAGCTTGCCGCTCTGGCTGAGTTTGGCAGGACAGCGGAAGGGGGCATGGCGCGTTTTCCTTATACGGACGAGGAAAAACAGGCCAAAGCTCTTTTTGCCCACTGGATGGAAGAAGCAGGGCTGACGGTCAGGGAAGATGAAGCAGGCAACCTATTCGGAAGGCTGGAAGGAGAAAATCCGGAGCTTCCATTGGTTTTGACAGGTTCGCATCTGGATACAGTGCCAAATGGCGGTGCATTTGACGGCATCCTCGGATGTGTCAGCAGCCTTCTTGCTGTCAAGGCTTTAAAGGACTCTGGGGTGAAGCTGAAAAGATCTATAGAGGTTGTTGTTTTTGTTGATGAGGAAGGAACCCGTTTCAAAAGCGGCCTGTTCGGCAGCAGGGTCATGTTGGGAGAAGTGAAGACAGAGGATTTAAAGCATTTTTATGACGATAACGGTATAACTCAATATGATGCGATGAAAGAGAGCGGCTTCCGCCCTGATGAAATCGCTTCTGCAAAACGGAACCCAAAGGATATCCATGCGTTCCTTGAGCTGCATATAGAGCAGGGCAAACGCCTGGAAGCGGAAGGGAAGAATATTGGTGTAGTGAACGGGATCGCCGGTCCTTCCTGGGGTTCCATTACGTTCTACGGAGAGACAGACCATGCAGGGAATACTCCCATGGAATACCGGAGGGATACAGTTGCAGCGGCGGGAGAATTCATTTTGGCAGTGGAAAAGATGCCAAGAAAATTCAGCGAAACAGCAGTGGCTACCGTTGGCAAAATACATGTTCATCCGAACGGAACGAACGTCATTTCCGGAAAAACAGAAGTTGTCGTAGATGCAAGGGACATTGATGAAGACGCAAGGGATCGGATGCTTGAAGCCATCAAGCAAGCTGCCCGCGATATTGCCGAATCACGCGGACTGACGGTTGATATTGAAGAAGGGATCAAGATTCCTCCGGTTGTTGTGCCGGATGATATCCGGGAAATCATTCAGACCTCTGCAGGAAACAACGGATTGTCCACTATGTTCATCCCGAGCGGAGCTGGACATGATGCGATGATCGTGGGGAAATATGTTCCAGCCGGGATGATCTTTGTGCCCAGCCATAAGGGAAAAAGCCATTCGCCGGAAGAGTGGACATCCCTGCCGGATTGCGTGAATGGCATCCAGGTCATGAAGGAGTCTCTGGAGAAACTGGCGAATCAGTAAGAAGACTATGAGCCCCATACAAATCAATCAATCGTTTGATTAATAAAAATAGAAAAGCTGCCGGTGAAATCAAATTTTTGTTTTCTGATTTCCGGCAGCTTTTTTATTACATGACCAATAACAGGCTGACCGCCATGACGGCCATTCCGCTGATGAGCCCGTAAATGGAAAGGTG
>DATBUB010000169.1:0-2800 GCA_036516555.1 Bacillaceae bacterium | reverse complement strand
TGCAGAGGCTTTTGATTCAATTGGCGGCCATGTCAATGCATTCACATCGAAAGAATATACTTGCTACTATGCAAAGGTGCTGGACAACCATTCTGCTTATGCCCTAGAAACACTTGCAGACATGTTCTTCAATTCTGTTTTTGATGAGGAAGAATTACAGAAGGAAAAGAATGTTGTGCTTGAGGAGATTAAAATGTACGAAGACACGCCAGATGATATTGTGCATGATGTTCTCAGCAAGGCGGCATACGGAGACCATCCGCTGGGCTATCCCATTCTCGGAACGGAAAAAACGCTTTCCACTTTCAATTCTGACTCGCTGAAAGATTATGTCCATAATATGTACACTCCTGACAAAGTAGTCATTTCTATTGCAGGTAACGTGGATGAAACTTTCATTAGACAAGTTGAGGCCTATTTTGGTGATTTCCAGCGCGGGAAAAGTAAAGCGACAGAAACCGTCCCTGTTTTTCATGCAAATCGGGCGGCAAGGAAAAAGGATACGGAACAGGCGCATCTCTGCATTGGATTTAATGGGCTTTCGATTGGACACGATGATATTTACGATCTGATTGTCATGAACAATATATTTGGCGGAAGCATGTCTTCCCGATTGTTCCAGGAAGTGCGTGAAGAAAAAGCGCTGGCTTATTCGGTCTTTTCCTATCACTCCTCCTATAAAGACAGCGGATTTGTCAGCATCTATGCCGGAACAGCCGCCAATCAGCTGGATGAGCTGTTCAATACAATCCAAACGACCCTGTCTGTTTTTAAGGATAAGGGCATAACGGAAAAAGAGTTGCGAAACAGCAAAGAACAGCTGAAAGGAAATTTAATGCTCAGCCTGGAAAGTACAAACAGCCGGATGAGCAGAAACGGGAAAAATGAACTCCTTTTGAAAAAGCACAGAACACTTGACGATATCATTGAGGATATCGACCGAGTAACGGTGGACAGCGTAAACGGGATAACCCGGCAAATATTCAATGATTCTTACACCATGGCTTTGATCAGTCCGGAAGGGAAATTCCCTTCTCTGGGCCATTAAGCATTTCATCCCTCCGTATGGAGGGTTTTTTCATGTCCGGAAATAGGCCAAACTAATGATTCTAAAAGCCTGGCACAAAGCTATACATGTTAGTATGACGTGCAATAGGGAGTGGAAAGCATATGAGGCTGAGTGAAATGGGAGGCAAGGAAATAGTGGATTACAGAAAGGCAGAGAGGCTTGGTGTCCTCGGGCAAACGGATCTGGAAATTGACAGCAGGACCGGTCAGATCCATCAGCTGATCATTCCAACCGGAAAATGGAGAGGAATGAAAAAGGGCGGACATGAAATCCGTGTTCCATGGCATTATATCCGGACCATAGGCACCGACATGATCATACTGGAAGTACCGGAACAAGAGTAAGAACCGGGACGCAGCAAGGCGCATCAGGCGCCTTGTTTTTTTTTTCACGCATGGGTATGCGCCGCTTAACAGGCACCCGGCGGATAAAGAATTCATATACTGTTGGAGCAGTGTAGTTCAGCAGGTAAAAGAAGGTGACTGAAATTGATGTTGACAGGCATGCACATTGCGGTTATGGGCGGGGATGCAAGACAGCTCGAAATCATCCGCAAGCTGACCGAATTGGATGCGAAGCTGTATTTAATCGGTTTTGAACAACTGGATGTTTCCTTTTCCGGAGCCGTGAAGGAAAAGGTGAATGAAGTGGACTTTCCACAATTGGATGCGCTGCTGCTGCCTGTTCCGGGGACCAATCTTGAAGGCGAGGTAGAAACCATATTTTCAAATGAAAAGGTGGTCTTGACGGAACAGATCCTAAACAAAACGCCATCATACTGTACCGTCTACTCGGGTATAAGCAACCGATATCTGGATGAACTGTGCAAAAAAACAAACAGAAGACTGGTCAAGCTTTTTGAAAGGGATGACGTAGCCATTTACAATTCAATCCCGACAGTGGAAGGGACGATCATGATGGTCATTCAGAATACAGACTTTACCATCCATCAGTCATCCGTTGCCGTGCTGGGTTTGGGGAGAGTGGGTATGAGTGTCGCCAGGACCTTCCATCATTTGGGCGCAAAAGTGAAAGTGGGTGCGAGGAAATCAGGTGACCTGGCCAGGATAACGGAAATGGGGCTAATCCCTTTCCATCTCCACGATTTGAGCAAGGAAGTGCGGGACATTGATGTATGCATCAATACCATTCCGCACTTGATCGTAAATGCCGCTGTCATTGCCAAAATGCAGACCCATACTTTGATTATCGACCTTGCTTCAAAGCCTGGAGGCACGGATTTCCGCTATGCCGAAAAACGCGGAGTGAAAGCATTGCTGGCCCCTGGACTGCCAGGAATTGTGGCGCCAAAAACAGCCGGCCAGATACTGGCGAATGTTCTTGCCCAGTTATTATCCGAAGAAGGGGAAGCCCGAAAGGAGAGGTAAAGCATGAGTGTGAAAGGTAAACGCATCGGGTTCGGATTGACAGGTTCGCATTGTACGTATGAAGCGGTATACCCTGAGATCGTAAAATTGGCGGAAGCAGGTGCAGAAGTGGTTCCGGTTGTCACGTATACAGTCAAAAATACGACAACCAAATTCGGCGTCGGGGATGATTGGGTGGCCAGAATTGAAGAGGCGGCAGGCAGAAAGGCAATCGATAGTATTGTAGCTGCAGAGCCTCTTGGACCAAAGGAGCCGCTGGACTGTATGGTCATTGCCCCGTTGACCGGAAATTCCATGAGTAAATTTGCAAATGCCTTGACGGATTCCCCGGTCCTGATGGCCG
>DATBUB010000168.1:0-12039 GCA_036516555.1 Bacillaceae bacterium | reverse complement strand
CCTTTCTTCTCCCCTTTTGGATTTCCTGATGCCGGCTCCTTGTCATGTACAATGGTCTCTTCCACATTCGAGTATGGATTTTCATTTGTAATGATGGGGATGGCCTTGGTGGCATCTTCGTCCTCCGGAATGATAAACTTTGGCTCATTCAGCCTATCCGGATCCAAAGCCGTATCCAGATCAAGCTCAAGATCCTCTGCACTGTCATAGCGAAGGAATGGATCTTTTGCTGTAGCTTTCAGCACTATGTTTTCCACACTTTGCGGAATATTTGGGTTCCAGCGGGTCGGAGGAGGAGTTTCAGACTGCAAATGTTTCAACGCGATGGAAACAGCCGATTCTCCTGAAAAGGGCAGTCTCCCGGTCAGCAGCTCAAACATGACAATCCCAAGGGAATAAATATCGGACTTCTTCGTTGCCATGCCTCCGCGCGCTTGTTCCGGAGACAGATAATGAACAGATCCCAGAACGGCGTTTGTATGTGTAATGGAGGTTGAACTAAGAGCCATTGCGATGCCAAAGTCAGTCACCTTAACCGTTCCATGGTGGTCTATCAGAACGTTTTGCGGCTTGATGTCCCTGTGGACAATATGATTCTGGTGGGCATGTGCCAATGCTGAAGCCAGCTGCTTCATGATATCCAAGACGAAATCGATGGACAGCGGATAGTGCTGCTGGATATATTGCTTGAGCGTCATGCCGTCCACATATTCCATGACAATGTAATATATGCCGTCTTCCTCGCCAACATCATAAATGTTGACTATATTCGGATGTGCCAGACTGGTTGCGGATTGGGCTTCCCGCTGAAACCTCCTGATGAACTCTTCCTCGTTGGCAAAATTCAATCGCAAAATTTTCACTGCAACGTCACGGTCCAAAATCATGTCCCGGGCAAGATAGACATTCGCCATTCCGCCATCGCCTATCATCCTGATGATTTTGTACCTGCCGCTTATTCTTTTACCGATCAGCATTCCTTACACCCGCTTTCGGAGCAGGCTCCATGTTCCAGAATGACAAGTGAAATATTGTCTTCCCCTCCATACTGGTTGGCCAGGTGTATGAGCCGATCCGCTTTTTCCTCTACTCCTTCTTTGCTGCTTAGAATATCCAGCAGTTCCTGCTCAGAAACTTTATTGGAGAGCCCGTCCGAACAAAGAAGGATTTTATCGCCTTCTTCAAATGTAATGGTCCTGATATCCATCTCTACGTCACTTTCTGTTCCTAAAGCTTTCAGAAGAACATTCTTCCTGGGATGATTTTCCGCATCCTCCCTGGAAATTTGCCCAGTCTTGACAAGTTCATTTACAAGGGAATGGTCTTCCGTAAGCTGGTGGAACCCGTTGTCATTCATTACATAGCATCGGCTGTCGCCAATGTTTGCAACCGTTGCAAATGTTTCATTGCATATGGCCGCTACGAGTGTTGTTCCCATGCCGTCACATTCTGAGTTGTTTCTTGCATGCTCGAGAATGTTCATGTTTACCGACAGCACATGCTCTTTAAACCATTTCTCTGCTTCTTCGGCCGTACTGATGGCTCCCGTCTGAATCCATATTTTTTCCAGCCGGCTGACGGCGATTTGGCTTGCAACGTCACCAGCCTTATGTCCACCCATGCCATCGGCCACAATGGCAAGACAATCGCCATTTTGGTTAAAAAAAATGCCGCCATTGTCTTCATTATGATGACGGACTTGCCCCCTGTCTGTTTTAAAAACAGCCCTCATACCCCTTCACCTCGTCTCTTCTTTGCGCTCCTTTGCGCGAAGCTGGCCGCAGGCAGCGTCAATGTCATGCCCCTGTTCCCTGCGGATCGTAACGTTGATCCCGCGGTTTTTTAATGTCTTTTCGAATCGGAAGATCTGCTCTTTTGGTGTACGGACATAATCCCTTTCAGGCACATAGTTCACCGGAATCAGATTCACATGGCAATTAAGATCCTTGATCAAATCGGCGAGCTCTTCGGCATGCTCCTCCTGGTCGTTTACATTTCCGAACAGACCATATTCAAACGTAACCCTTCTGCCGGTTTTTTCATTATAATATTTCACAGCCTCAATGAGGTCCGGCAGCTTATATGCCCTGTTGATGGGCATGAGTTTGCTTCTTAATTCTGTGTTCGGAGCATGGAGGGATACGGCAAAATTGATCTGCATGCCTTCATCGGCAAATGCATAGATTTTTGGAATGATCCCGCTTGTCGATACCGTAATGTGCCTTGCTCCTATATTCAGCCCTTCATCATGATTGACGATTTTCAGAAACGAAACCAGCTGTTCGTAATTGTCAAACGGCTCCCCGATCCCCATTACGACGATCGAACTGACCCTCTCGTCTGTTTCATCAAGCGCCTGTTGTACTTTTACTACTTGTGCCACGATTTCTCCTGCTTCCAGATGCCTTTTCAATCCACCCAGAGTAGATGCGCAAAACGTACAGCCGATCCTGCAGCCGACCTGGGTCGTAACACAGACTGAATTACCATACTCGTGGCGCATCAGAACGGTCTCTATGGAGTAGCCATCCTGAAGCTCAAACAGGAATTTGATTGTCCCATCAGAAGATGTCTGCTGGACAAGCGTATTCAATGTGGTGATCGTAAAGCTTTCTTCAAGCCGATTTCGGAGGGAAAGGGATAAGTTTGTCATTTCTTCAAAAGCCGTGCACCTTTTCGAGTATAGCCAATCATAGATTTGTCTTGCACGAAAGCCTTTCTCGCCTTGTTCTTCCAGCCATTTTTTCAGCTCGTCAGGCCGCAATGAGTAAATGGAAGGCTTATCCGGTACGTAAGCTTTTTTATTTGGTCTTGTCCTTGGTGTCTGTTCCATTTTTATGATTCCTTCTTTCTGAAGCAGGAGATGAAAAATCCGTCCCCGCCGAAATCCTGCGGGAAAATTTGTATCATATGCCCCGTTGCCAGGGGCTGGAGTGTTTCAGGCAAGTTCAATGGATGGGGTTCAAATTGCCGGTGGCCGGCAAGAAATTCCTCGGCTGTACCTGTGTTTTCTTCCTTATCGACAGTACATGTGCTGAAAACAAGCAGCCCTCCCTGTTTGACCAGCTTGGATGCTTCATCCAAAATGGCCATCTGAACCTCTCTTAATGAATAAATGTCCTCTTCTGTCTTAGTATATTTGATATCTGGTTTCCTCTTCAGCACACCAAGCCCTGAGCATGGAGCGTCCACAAGGACCCTGTCAAAAGTCTTCTCCTCGAACTTGGAAGCGGCATTACGGCTGTCGAGGACATGTGCTTCAATATTCGTCAATCCCAAGCGATCCGCATTTTTAAGGATCAGCTCCTTTTTATGCGGGTGGAGGTCCAGTGCAACAACACACCCTGTATTCTCCAACAATTCGCCAATATGTGCCGTTTTTCCTCCTGGAGCAGCACAGGCATCCAGCACATTTTGTCCCGGTTCAATTTCCAATGCGTGAGCTGCCGCCATTGAGCTCTCATCCTGAATCGAAAACATGCCGTCCCTGTATGCTTTCGTATGGACAAGGTTGCCCTTGGCAGCCCTTATCGCTTCAGGCATGACAGTACTTGCAAGCACCTGGACCCCTTCCACTTCAAGTGCCCGAATCACCTGTTCCCTTGTTGCTTTCGTCCGGTTGACCCTCGCGGTCTGTACGGGAGCAAGCAAGTTTTCCTCACACATCTCCCTGGTTTTCTCGGCCCCGAATTGAACTGCCCACCGCTCCACAAGCCAAAGGGGATGGCTCGTCTCGATCGCAAGCCTCTTTATCGGACTTTTTATCGAACCAAGATCTGGCAAACCTTCCCTTTGAACTGATCTTAACACTCCGTTTACAAGTCCTGCGATTCCCCGGTGGCCTCGCTTCTTTGCTATTTCAACCGCTTCATGGATGGCTGCGCGGTCGGGAACCTTATCAAGGTAGACCATCTGGTACAGGGAAAGCCGGAGCAGGAGACGGACCCAATGCTCCACTTTCTTTTTCAGAAAAGGCTGCAGGTAATAATCCAGTGTCATGCTCCTTTGGATGGTTCCATAGGCCAATTCCGTCAGCAATGCAGCATCCGGGCCAGATATTCCATATTTACCGATTACCTGGTTTAACAGAAGGTTGCTGTAAGACTGGTGCTTGTCCACTGATTCGAGTATTTCGAGAGCGGCTTCCCGAACATTTTTTTTGGCTTTATTCATGTCCTGCACCAAGCTTTATGCCGGGCTCCATAAAAGAACCCGCTCCCCGCAAAAATTG
The DNA here is from genome assembly GCA_036516555.1 of Bacillaceae bacterium. GTDB lineage: Bacteria > Bacillota > Bacilli > Bacillales > Bacillaceae_C > DATBUB01. Next base: position 7,808 of record DATBUB010000168.1, on the reverse strand, counting down.
CTGCGCCGTCATCTTTTTCTTCCCAGCAGGCTGCAGCTCCGTCACTTTGATTCCAGTGGCATTCCCGGTGGCCACAATGAATCCATCGTCTTCGACCGCCATAACTGTACCCGGGACATCGGGCTGTTCCAGCAAGCGTTTTTCAGCTTTCCAAATTTTCAGCCCTTCCCCCGACATTGTGGTGTATGCCACGGGCCAAGGGCACAGTCCCCTGATATGGTTATATATATCCTCACCCGGTGAATCCCAGTTGATTTTTTCCTGTTCGCGTTTAATGTTGTAAGCGTAGGTTGCCATACTGTCATCCTGCCTGATTGGCTCAATCTCTCCGGAGATCAGCTTTGGCAGTGTTTCAGACAAAAGAGCCGCTCCTGTCCGGCTTAATTTTTCATGCATCGATCCCACATTGTCCTCTTCCCCGATCGGCACTTCCGCCTGGGTGATGATATCGCCTGCATCAAGCTTTTCGGCCATATACATGATGGTGATTCCCGTTTTGGTTTTTCCCTGCATGATCGCATAATGGATGGGTGCTCCTCCCCTCAGCTCAGGCAAAAGAGAAGCATGCACATTGATACAGCCATATATGGGCGCCTCCAGCAATTCTTTTGGAAGTATTTGTCCAAAAGCGGCAGTGACAATGACATCAGGCTGAAGTTTCAGGATTTTTTCCAGTTCGTCCCTCTGACGGATCTTTTCCGGCTGATAGACGGGAATACGATGCTTTTCCGCTTCCGCTTTAACAGGGGGCGGAGTCAGCACCCTCTTCCTTCCGACCGGCCTGTCGGGCTGGGTCACAACTGCCGCCACTTCGTAGCCGTCGTCAATCAGCCTGCGCAGGATCGGCACCGAAAAATCCGGAGTTCCCATGAAAATCACTTTAGTCACTGCTCTTCCATCCCTTCCAAGTCGTTTTCATCTATATATTCGATGACCTTTGTTGTAAATAAAATTCCTTTTAAATGGTCCATTTCATGCTGGATGGCTCTGGCCAGGTAATCAAATGCTTCAATTGTATATTCCTCTCCATAACGGTCGTTGGCCTTTACGACCACTCGTTCTAATCTTGGCACCTTGCCGTATAAACCGGGAAAGCTGAGGCATCCCTCGACATCGATTTGTTCTCCTGAGCCTGTAATCAGTTCAGGATTGATCAACTCAATGATCCCTTCCTCACCACCGGTATCCACCACGGCAATTTGACGCGAAACACCTATCTGGGGTGCTGCCAGCCCGACTCCGTCTGCTGCAATCATTGTTTTATACATATTATCCAATAAATTTTTCAGTTCATGATCAAAATGGGTAACCCTGTCGCATGTTGTTTCAAGTATTTTGTCAGGGTATTTCACTATGGGCAGTATGGACAAAAACAGTACCTCTTTTCTACATCATCATATAAGGATTTACATCGATGGAAATCGTTAAACCTTCCTTTGCAAATAGCGGCTGGTAATGCTCCAACACTTTCTTCAGCGCCGCTTTCAGCTCTGGTTCCCGTTTGTATTTTATCAAACATTGATACCGATATCTATCATTGATCCGGGGAATCGGCGAAGCCACGGGACCAAGAAGGATGGCTTCCTCGGAAATCCGGGATTGGATATATTTTGTTATTTTCTCCGTTGCTGCAAAAGCCTTCATCAAGTCCTCATGGCTTACGGTGATAAGGGTCAAATAATAAAACGGAGGATAAGAACCCAGCTTCCTCATCATCATTTCCCGTCTGTAGAATTGCTCATAATCGTGCTGTGCGGCATATTCGACACTATAGTGCTCAGGGGAATACGTTTGGATGACGACTTCGCCTGTCAGTTCATGCCTCCCGGCGCGGCCGCTTACTTGGGTAAGAAGCTGGAAGGTTTTTTCGCCTGCCCGGAAATCCGGCAGGTGGAGCATGGTATCCGCACTGAGGACGCCGACAAGAGTAATATTCGGAAAATCCAGCCCTTTGGCGATCATTTGGGTCCCCAGCAATATATCCGCCTTCCCCGACTTAAAATAGCCAAGGAGCTCTTCGTGGGCGCCTTTTCTTCCTGTCGTATCCACATCCATCCGGACCACCCTCGCTTCGGGCAGCAATTTGGCGAGCTCCTCCTCCACCTTTTGGGTACCGGTACCGAAATAACGGATATGGGTGCTTGTACATTCCGGGCAAATGTCGGGGACATTGGTATCATATCCGCAATAATGACATTTCATTTGATTGGAATAACGATGGTATGTCAATGAAATATCGCAGTGCGGACATTGCATCACATACCCGCAATCCCTGCACATCATGAAGGAGGAATGCCCTCTGCGGTTCAGGAAAAGGACCGTCTGCTCTTTTTTCTCAAGCCTGTCCTGCAGCTTTTCAAATAATTCCCGCGAGAACATGGACCGGTTCCCGCTCCTCATTTCCTCCCTCATATCCACAATGGATACGGCAGGGAGATCCCTGTCATTCATCCTTTTTGACAGGGTTAGAAGATGATAGACGTTTTTTTGAGCCCTCGCAAAGGATTCAAGGGAAGGGGTTGCACTGCCAAGAATGACCGGGCACTTTTGGTATTCAGCCCTTTTGATGGCCACGTCCCTTGCATGGTATCGTGGGGGCTCTTCCTGTTTATAGCTGGTTTCATGTTCCTCATCTATAATGATAATCCCAAGATTCTCAAACGGCGCAAATACGGCAGAACGGGCCCCGACCGCCACTTTTGCCTCCTTGCGCTGGATTTTTCTCCATTCATCGTATTTCTCACCTACGGATAATCCGCTGTGGAGGACAGCCACATCATTCCCAAAACGGCTTTTAAACCGGTCCACCATCTGCGGTGTCAAAGCGATTTCAGGGACAAGGACGATCGCTTCTTTTCCCTTATTCAATACTTCCTGAATGGATTGTAAGTATATTTCGGTCTTTCCGCTGCCGGTCACACCGTAAAGAAGGAATGTCTCATGCCTTTCGGTTTCGATCGTTTCCATGACGGGCTGGATGGCTGTCTGCTGTTCCGCAGTGAGGGGAAGCGGTCTGGTCGGAATAAAGGTTTTATGGCCGTAAGGATCCCGATAAACCTCCTGCCTCACTTCTGTTAAAATCCCCTTGTCAATCAATGACTTCACGGTGGCATAAGAAGCATCTGCAGCCTCCTGGAGCTGTTTTGGCTCATATTTGCCGCCAGATGGGCTGGCTATCAGATAATCTAGCAGTTTTTTTTTCTTTACGGCAGTTCCCCGCAGCGAATCTCGGAATTCCTCCATCTTTTCCTTGTCCATTGCAGGTTCAAGAAATCTGACAGTCTTTTTTTCTGCACGGTTTTTTATATGATAGATGACCTCGGCGTTTCCCTTTTTGATCTCTGCATGCAGAGCCGGCAGGAGATCCTCCTTTTGGGCATCCTTCCAGCCGATTTCCTCTTTATCCCCAAAGAGAGCTTCCAATCCTGGCTGCAGGGAGAATTCCGTTCGTCTGACCTTCTTTTCATATTTGGCTTTCATGGCAGCAGGAAGCATGGCGTGGAAAGCTGATATTTTAAAAGACAGGGTGTCTTCGGCAAGCCATTGGCCCAGATCCAGCAGCTCCTTGTTCAGCACCGGCATCAAATCCAATGGCTCTTTTATCTCTTTTAACTTTTCAACATCGGCGCTTGACTTCAATTCAGTGACAAATCCCTGGATGGTCCTTGGGCCAAACGGTACCGCTACCCTCATCCCCGGCTCAATGACTCCCTGCCATTTTTCGGGGATGAGGTAATCAAATTCCCTATCCGTCCCCAGAACAGGAACATCAACAATCACTGCGGCAATTTTCATGCCTTTCCATCCTCTCCCAACTTTTTGGCAATTTCTTTCAGTATTTCAACAGCTGCTTCCTTTTTACTCATAAGAGGAAGCTCCTTTTTGGATTGGTCCCGGTTGAAGATGGTCACAATATTCGTATCCCCGGCAAAACCGGCCCCTTCCCTTGTCACATCGTTTGCGACGATCATATCGACATTTTTCTTTTCAAGCTTTCCCTTGGCGTATTCTTCCACGTGATTTGTCTCTGCGGCAAATCCTGCCAAAAATTGGCCTTTTTTTATTTTACCAAGCTCATAAAGGATATCCTTTGTCCGTTCAAATTCAATGACCAGATTCCCTTCCTGCTTTTTCAACTTTTTATCATATGTTTCTTTTGGCCGGTAGTCTGCGACTGCCGCACTCATGATGATAATATCTGCTTGGCCAAAATGTTCCATCACCCTTTGGTACATATCCTCTGCACTTTCTGCAGGAACAAATTCCACGCCATGCGGAACAGGCAGGGAATCCGCTCCCGAGACAAGAATCACTTTTGCCCCCATCTGGATGGCAGCTTCTGCAAGTGCATATCCCATCTTTCCACTGGATCTGTTCGTAAAGTACCGTACCGGGTCTATCCTTTCTTTTGTAGGGCCTGCAGTGATCAGGACGGTTTTTCCCTTTAACAGTGAGGGTTGTACGGTGAAGAATTCCCGTACGAGCTCCATTACCCTTTCAGGTTCTTCCAAACGTCCCTTGCCCACCCAGCCGCATGCCAGGTAGCCTTCTGCCGGCTCAATAAAACGAACTCCATCCCCTTTTAAGGTCTCAATATTTCTTTTGACGGACGGATGGTCATACATATTGACATTCATGGCCGGTGCCAACCAGACTGGTGCCCTGGATGCCAGAATGGTTGTAGTGACCATGTCATCGGCAATGCCGTTTGCCAGCTTGCCGATGATGTTGGCAGTGGCCGGGGCGACAAGCACGAGGTCAGCCCAATCCGCGGCATCGATATGTGCGATTACTTTTGGGTCCTTTTCTACAAATGTATCCGTATAAACTTCGTTTCTGGAGAGCGCCTGAAATGTCAGCGGAGCAATAAACCTGATGGCTGAACCGCTCATGGCCACCCTCACATCACAGCCTTCCTGTACAAGTTTGCTTGTCAAAGCTGCCGCCTTGTATGCAGCGATTCCTCCAGAAACGCATAACAGTATCTTTTTACCTTTCACAGCCGAATACCCCCATTGCATTAAATAAGAGGACAAGGCTAATCCTGTCCGATTTTCTCCTATTATATATTATGAAGGAAACCTTGCCCTGATAAAAGAAAAAACAACCTATTTTAAAATAGGTTGTGTTCTGGGTAAACTCAATCGTTTTGGCTGCCCTGTTTCATCGTCAGGACGCCGCCATAAATTTCTTCAAGGGCTTTGCCGACATACTTATGGGACCTGTAGGATTCAAGCCTTACATCTCCGTCATCCTGGAGCTGCCTTGCACGCCTGGCGGAGATGGTGACGAGGGAATACTTCGAATCAATTACATTCAAGAGTTTATCGATGGATGGGTATAACATAGTTTCATTCAACCTCCAGCATTTTAATGTACTTGCCTATGACCCGTTCACTTCTGCAATGTTCAGCCATGACAATGGCGTTGATCCTCTCAACGGCCTTTTCCACTTCATCATTTACCACAACATAGTCATAAAGGCTCATCAATTCTATTTCTTTTTTTGCTGCTTCCATGCGGTTGGTGATTAGATCAACAGATTCTGTTCCTCGTCCGATGATCCTGCTCTTCAGCTCATCGAGGCTTGGGGGCATCAGGAAGATGAACAGCCCTTCAGGGAACTTCTCCCTTACCTGCTTTGCTCCCTGCACTTCAATTTCCAGAAAGACATCCTTTCCGGAATCAAGAGTTTCCCGGACATAATCAACGGGAGTTCCATAGTAGTTCCCGACGTATTCAGCATACTCCAACAGTTTGCCCTTTTCAATCAGCTTTTCAAACTCTTCCCTGGTCTTGAAAAAATAATCCACACCATCCCGTTCCCCTTCTCTCGGTTTCCGGGTCGTCATTGATATAGAGTATTCAAATTTCGCATCAGGCCGGGAGAAGACCGCTTTTCGGACTGTTCCTTTCCCCACTCCGGAAGGTCCGGATAAAACGATCAGCAATCCTTTTTCCTTCATGTCCTTCATTCCTACCCTTCTGCATGGTCATCTTTATTTACCAGCCTTTGGGCAACCGTCTCCGGCTGCACCGCTGAAAGGATGACATGTTCACTGTCCATGATGATGACGGCTCTAGTCCTCCTGCCATATGTGGCATCAATCAAAGTTGCCCTATCCCTGGCATCCTGGATGATTCGTTTGATTGGTGCCGATTCGGGACTGACAATCGATATGATCCGATTGGCAGAAACAATGTTCCCAAAACCGATGTTCAATAGCTTAATTGGCATGTTGCCCCTCCAGTCAACTCGCGTTAAAAATCGCCCTTTATTTATCTACCCTATATTTTGCACCCGGAAGTGTTTTTTTTCCAGCATTACTTTTTAACGGTGCCAAATTTCCTGTGCATATTCTATGTAAAAATAATATCCGTCCTGATGTCTTGAGTCAATTTCATCCCTTAGCCCTGCCCAAAAGAAGAGGCAATGGAGCTTACCTCCATTACCTCAAGAATTATAGCATATTATCTTTCTTTTTACTCGTAAGGAAAGAGCCGGCGAGCAAAAACGTGGGCAGCGCACTTAATCCTGCGACCAAAAGCCAGTCCCTCAGCTCAATCGAAACCGTATGGAAAATAGGCTGGAGAACAGGTACATAAATGACTGCAATCATCAGCAAGACAGACGAAATCACAGCCCAAACCAAATATTTATTTTCAAACGGATTTCTGGAAAACACGGATATTTCGCTCCGGCAGTCAAACACATGGATCAGCTGTGCCATCACCAAGGTGGCAAAAGCAATGGTTTGCGCGTAAGGAAGATTTTCCGGGTCCCGATGATATACAATGACAAACGCAATCAGCGTCACAATCCCAATCAGAAACCCCCTTGATACGACCTTCCATCCGAGCTTCCTGGCAAACACACCTTCACGCGGGTTCCTCGGTTTCCGTTTCATGACATTCTCTTCAGGCTGATCCAATCCCAGTGCCATGGCCGGCAGCCCGTCGGTTACCAGATTGACCCATAGGATTTGGATGGGAACAAGGGGCAATGGAAGCGACAGCAGCATGGCAAACAGCATGACCAATATTTCCCCGACATTGGAGGCAAGCAGATAGCGGATGAACTTTCGTATGTTTTCATAAATATTTCTGCCTTCCTTGATGGCAGCTTTAATCGTGGCAAAATTATCATCCAGCAAGATGAGGGAAGAGGCTTCTTTGGCTACATCCGTTCCGGTGATTCCCATTGCAATGCCGATATCAGCCGCTTTGATTGCCGGAGCGTCATTGACACCATCCCCCGTCATGGCTACGATATGCCCCCTGTTTTGCAAAGCCTTTACAATTTTCAGTTTATGTTCGGGAGAAACACGGGCGAAAACGGAGACATCATCGACCACCTCTTCCAGCTCCTCAAGGGTCATCACGTTCAATTTCTGTCCGTCCAAAACAAGGTCATTTTCTTTAAGGATCCCCAGCTGCCTGGCAATGGCACAGGCAGTGGCAACATGGTCGCCTGTGATCATCACCGTTTTGATTCCCGCTTCTCTGCATTCGGACACAGCATCTTTCACTTCAGGCCGGGGTGGATCAATCATTCCCTGAAGGCCGATAAAGGTAAGGCCCTTTTCCGCTTCTTGTTCATTTTTTGGCAAAGCAGCTCCATGCAGAGGCTTGAATGCAACCGCAATCGTACGCAGGGCTTGCTCAGCAAGAGTTGTCACAGTCCTTTCTACTTCCTTCTTTAATTCGGCGTTCATGAGTTTCTGGGCGTTCTCCCATAGGATCGACTCACTTTTGTCCACGAGTACATCCGGGGCTCCCTTTGTGATGACAAATCTCTTGCCGCTTTG
>DATBUB010000167.1:0-1731 GCA_036516555.1 Bacillaceae bacterium | reverse complement strand
CTCCGGGGGATGGGAACCGGAATGCAGCCTTCCTGGTGGGGGGAACTTAGCCGGTTGGGCATGCCTGTCTTGCTGATGTCAGGGGAACTTGACCAGAAGTTTTGCAGGCTCGCGGAGGAGATGGAAGAACGGCTGCCCTATAGCGAATGGGTGGTGTTTTCAAATGCCGGCCATGCAATTCATGTGGAAGAACGAGAGAAGTTTGGTACAATAGTAAATGGATTTTTATCAAGACACTCTGATACATAAAGGGAGGCTTAACAATGGCTTTTGATTGGAAAACAGAAAGGGAATATGAAGACATCTTATATGAGACATATAATGGCATAGCCAAAATCACGATCAACAGGCCGGAAAAACGAAATGCATTCCGTCCGAAAACGACCATGGAATTGATTGATGCCTTTTCCCGTGCAAGAGACAATAAGGATGTTGGTGTCATTATCCTTACAGGTGCAGGAGACCTCGCTTTCTGCTCCGGAGGAGACCAGTCGGTCCGCGGACATGGCGGTTATGTAGGGGAAGACAATATTCCGCGTCTGAACGTTCTGGACCTGCAAAGGCTGATCCGGGTCATTCCTAAGCCGGTGGTGGCTATGGTAGCCGGCTATGCGATAGGAGGCGGCCACGTTCTGCATGTTGTTTGTGATTTGACGATTGCGGCAGATAATGCCATTTTTGGCCAAACGGGCCCGATGGTCGGAAGCTTTGATGCCGGGTACGGTTCGGGTTATCTTGCCCGCATAGTCGGACATAAGAAGGCAAAAGAAATCTGGTTCCTGTGCCGTCAGTACAACGCCCAGGAAGCCTTGGAAATGGGTCTCGTCAATACAGTGGTGCCTTTGGAGCAGCTGGAGGAAGAAACCGTTAAATGGTGCGAAGAGATGCTTGAGAAGAGCCCAACGGCCCTTCGGTTCCTGAAAGCGGCTTTCCATGCTGATACAGATGGACTGGCTGGCATCCAGCAGCTTGCCGGAGATGCAACCCTTCTATACTATACGACGGATGAAGCTAAAGAAGGACGGGATGCGTTCAAAGAAAAACGCAAACCTGATTTTGACCAGTTCCCAAGATTCCCTTGATGTATGCAAAAGAAGCTTGATGGCTAAAACCGTCAAGCTTTTGTTATTAACACATTGGCATAAGGAGTTTTTAACGATGGGAGTAAACATTCCGAATTGGCTCCTGCAGAGGGCCAGATTAACTCCGGACCGGACAGCGCTGATCTTTAAGGAGCAGTCTTGGACTTTTCGGGAAATGCTTTATCAAATCATGGCGCGTGCTGAAAGACTGTCTGCCATTCCTGGACTTGCCGGAGGCCGGGCTGCCATTTTGATGAGAAATCATCCGGAAACGGTTTGGATGATTCATGCCCTCCAGCAGCTGCAAACAGAAACGGTATGTCTGAACAATCGCTTGACTGCCGAGGAATTGTCCTTTCAATTGGAAGACAGCCTGGCTGTTGCCGTAATTTATGATGAAGAATTCGATTTAGCAGCAAAAGAACTGCATTCGAGACATCCAGATGTCCATATCATTCCTGCAACGGAGCTTCTGTCAATGGAAAAAAAAGCTGTGGACCTTACCTATGAATTCTCGCTTGATACAGTATGTTCAATCATGTATACATCCGGCACAACGGGAAAGCCGAAAGGTGTGCTGCAAACGTATGGAAATCACTGGTGGAGTGCCATCGGATCTTCGCTGAATCTCGGACTGGATACAGAGGAT
>DATBUB010000166.1:0-1713 GCA_036516555.1 Bacillaceae bacterium | reverse complement strand
AATGGTCTTTTGTGATAACCCATTTTTCTTCCGGAAATATATATAAAATAATTGCATTAAACATACACCAAACAATGTTATGTGTCTGTTGCTTTCCGTTTCGGCGCTCGCTTTCCGCGGGGATGGCTTAAGCATTCTCAGCCGCTTCCTCGCGGGTCTTAAGGCTCATGCCATTCCTGGCCTGCGCTTCAAGCAACAACAACCGAGCGGGCTGAGACGGCCACTACTTTCGTTCGTTGCAGCAGATCCTCCCGCTTCATTTTAGGGACTTTGGACAGACCCCTTCTGCTGCTTCCTTTAATACGTTGTAAAATACAGCAGCTTTTGCACCGTATAGATTACTCTTTGCAAAGGGGTAAACTCATTTTGATAGGCTTCAAATCCGAGCGTGAACTCTCCATCCTCGTTTTCCCATAAACGATCAAAATAATGTTCGCTTTCCTTTGCAATTCCCGTTCCTGCTGGCGCCTTGATCCACACATTTGTCTCCAGGTTATAGTCGTCAAGGTTTCTTGACGTGAAATTGGTGGAGCCGCCAGTAATCTGCACTTCATTTTCTTTTTTAATGAACAGCAGTTTAGGATGATACTGTTCTTCTGTGGTATTGTACCAGCGAATTTGAATGCCGCCATTCGTTTTTTTATTCAGTTCCCGTGCTACAGGGCGGTTGGGGAGCCCTGTCTTTTGAGTTCCAAAGGCATTTTCATTCGGATCCATAATGAGTCTGATGTTCGCCCCCCTGTCATGTGCATCCAAGAGGGCATTAATGACCTTCCTTTCAGCCAAATAAAACATGCCCATCCAAATGTCGTCCCCGCTCTTCGTTCCGTCGATCATTTCCAATGTTTTATCAAGCACTTTCCCCTCCGTTATCAATTGGACCTGGAGGTCTCCATCTGTCTGTTCCTTCATATTATATGCAGGCAGTTTTTCTCCTCCTGCCAGGTTGGCGGCTGCCTGCTCAGATTGGAGCAAATCCATTACAATCGGCCCATCGATCTGGAAGCCAATGTTTGAATGATCGGCGCTTGCGTCATGGGGGTTTGCGGAGAGGATGATGGCTGTTTTGTCCGTCGCCACCGTCTTCCGGTGGTTTGCTTTAACGTTGAAGAGCTTCAAATAGGAGCGCAGCGTCATATCTGGTGCCCGATTTGCCATGGCATTCGGGATCCAGCCTCTTCCTTCCTGTCCAAACCATTGGATGAACAGTCTCCAAAAGCCGGAATACAGAGGATTGGAATCCCTTAAGGCATCTACATCCGTATACAGAACCTTAATTCCATTTCTTTCAAGTTCATTAAATTGGCCGTTCTCATGGGAGCCGTATGAAGTATTGATTTCATCGGTAATCAGGATAATCTCCATTTCCGGATGTTCTTTTTTCTTGTCAATCAGTTTTTTCGTCAGGGTGGCGCTTAATGGAGGGAAACTCATATCGCTGTCGTAAAAATCGTTATACAGAAAAAAATCGAGCACTATGAATTCTTCCGCTTCATCTATAGCCTTAAACACATGATTGAACAGCTGCTGTTCCCTCTTCACCTTTCCCGCTTGTTGATAGGTCAGATCATATAGGAAAGAAACCGCTTCTTCCGGCACTTGATGTACCTCTCCTTCATATGAGATATCCATTGGGAGCGGTTTTTTCTCGTGGTAAAGGATTGTGCCTATATAAAAGACCAAAAATAGGAATAATAATGTTACCAAGACCTT
>DATBUB010000165.1:0-9876 GCA_036516555.1 Bacillaceae bacterium | reverse complement strand
GGGGAAATTGGAAGAACTGGTCCAACTTGAAGAAGAAATGGAACCAGACCTGATCATCTTCAATGATGAACTTTCACCAAGCCAGCTGAGAAATTTGCAAGAATTGCTGAAAGGCAGGGTATTGGACCGCACGCAGCTGATTCTTGATATTTTTGCCCAGCGCGCAAGGTCAAAGGAAGGAAAAATGCAAGTGGAATTGGCGCAGCTCCAGTATATGCTGCCGCGCCTGGCAGGACAGGGGATTGCCCTCTCGAGGCTCGGTGGAGGAATCGGTACGAGGGGACCCGGCGAAACAAAGCTTGAATCTGACCGGCGCCATATCAGACGTAAAATCGATGAAATCAAAAAGCAGCTTCAATCTGTTGTGGAACACAGGGAGCGGTACCGGGAAAGAAGAAAAAGGAACAGGGCGTTCCAAATTGCCATCGTGGGCTACACAAATGCCGGAAAGTCCACCCTTTTCAATCGTCTGTCCACTGCGGAATCCCATGAGGAGGACAAGCTTTTTGCGACTTTGGATCCCATGACGAGAAAATTGGTCCTTCCGAGCGGATACTCCTCCCTCATTACAGATACAGTTGGCTTTATTCAAGATCTGCCGACAGCGCTTATAGCCGCTTTCCGCTCCACGCTTGAAGAAGTGAAAGAAGCCGATTTGCTGCTGCATGTAGTGGACAGCTCAAACCCCGACTATGAAAATCACGAACAGACCGTCCAATCCCTGCTGAAAGAACTTGGGATGGATCACATCCCGCAGCTTTCGGTGTATAATAAAGCGGACGAAATCCTAGACGATTTTGTACCCGGTGCAGGCGATTTCTTTATCATGAGCGCGTTAAAGGAAGAAGACCGCAACGAATTGAAACAGCAAATCGAAAATACAGCGATCTCCAACATGAAGCCTTATCATGTGGTTGTCCCCTCCAGCGAAGGAAGGCTGCTTGCCGTCCTGAAGAGTGATACGATCATCAGGGAGCTAGTTTTCCTTGAGAGTGAACAGGCATATAAATGCAAGGGTTATGTCTTGGAGGACCATCCGGTTTCCGGATCTTTGGAATTATTCGAAAAATAGGGGAGTCAGCATTCAAATGTACGAATACTTGCAGCACAGAGCCAGTTTAGAACCATTGATAGAAAAAACAGAAGAAAAAATCAGTGAGGTCCATCGCATGGTTGACCGCATGATTGAAGTAAATCAGTACCGGGTTTTGAAGAGTTTTCAGGACCACCGGGTCAGCGATACCCATTTCACCCCCTCTACAGGATACGGTTATGATGATCTTGGGAGGGAAACGCTTGAACGGATCTATGCCGATGTGTTCGGCGGAGAGGCTGGACTCGTCCGGCCTCAGATCATTTCAGGGACACATGCCATTTCCATCGCTCTTTTTGGGGTGCTGCGGCCCGGGGACGAATTGCTTTATATTACCGGAAAGCCGTATGACACGCTGGAGGAGATAGTAGGCATACGCGGGAGCGGAAACGGTTCGCTTAAGGAATTTGGAATCCATTACTCTTGTGTGGATTTGACGGATGGAGGCAAAGTTGATTTTGAAGCCGTCAGGAAGGCAATGAAGCCCCATACGAAAATGATCGGAATCCAAAGGTCCAAAGGCTATGCCACACGGCCATCCTTTACGGTAGACGAAATTGCCGAGATGGTTGATTTTGTAAAAAGCATTAATCCAAAGACGGTTGTGTTTGTCGATAACTGCTATGGTGAATTTGTTGAAGACAGGGAACCATGCCATGTCGGGGCCGATCTTGCAGCCGGATCCCTGATCAAAAATCCCGGCGGCGGGATTGTCAAAACGGGCGGATACATAGTTGGAAAAGAAGAATGGGTGAAAGCCTGCTCCTATAGAATGACTTCCCCTGGCCTGGGTGCGGAGGCGGGAGCGTCACTTTACAGCCTGCTCGAAATGTACCAGGGCTTTTTCCTCGCTCCGCATATTACCGGACAGGCATTGAAAGGGGCGGTATTCACCTCTGCTCTCCTTGAGGAATTGGGGATGAATACGGATCCTAAATGGAACGCCAAGCGGACAGATCTTATCCAGTCCGTGCAATTCCAAAATGAACAGATGATGGTGGCATTTTGCCAGGCGATACAATCCGCTTCACCGGTTGATTCTTATGTGACCCCTTATCCAAGCTATATGCCGGGATACAAGGATGACGTCATCATGGCGGCAGGTGCCTTTATCCAGGGGGCGAGCATTGAATTATCTGCTGACGGCCCCATCCGTCCCCCATATGCTGCCTACATTCAGGGCGGCCTTACATATGCCCATGTAAAAATTGCCATTGCCGTTGCCTTGGACCGTTTGCTTGAAAAAGGTTTAATATCCATATGATAGGTGAATAAGTATAAAGACAGCTGAATTTTTGGGCTGTCTTTTAAAATTTTCTTGACACGGAAAAATCGTTGGATTACATTTTCTACATGCGATTTTTGTAAAAAGGTTTTCATTCTTTATTCATGAGGTATCGACTGGGAGGAAAAAGCATTATGACCATGTTCACGAAAGAAAGCATCACACAGCTGGCTGAAGAGCAAAACGTAAAATTTGTACGGCTTCAATTCACCGACATACTGGGCACAATCAAAAACGTGGAAATCCCCATCAGCCAATTGGGCAAGGCCCTCGACAATAAAATGATGTTTGACGGCTCTTCCATTGAAGGATTTGTGAGAATCGAAGAGTCCGACATGTATCTTTATCCGGACCTCGATACGTGGGTCATCTTTCCATGGACAGCGGAAAAGGGCAAGGTTGCCCGCCTTATATGCGACGTATACCATTCTGACGGGAAACCGTTTGCAGGCGATCCGCGGAGCAACCTGAAAAGAATTTTAAAGGAGATGGAAAGCTACGGATTTACTGATTTCAATCTTGGGCCGGAGCCGGAATTTTTCCTTTTCAAGCTTGATGAAAACGGTGCGCCTACACTTGAGCTGAATGATAACGGAGGCTATTTCGACCTCGCTCCAACAGATTTGGGAGAAAATTGCCGGAGGGACATCGTGTTGGAACTGGAGGAAATGGGCTTTGAAATTGAGGCTTCCCACCATGAAGAAGCACCCGGCCAGCATGAAATAGACTTTAAATACGCGGATGCCGTGACAGCGTGCGATCACATCCAAACCTTCAAGCTGGTCGTCAAGACCATAGCCCGAAAGCACGGACTGCATGCGACCTTTATGCCGAAGCCGCTGTTCGGAGTGGCAGGATCGGGCATGCACTTTAACATGTCCCTTTTCAAAAACCGTGAAAATGCCTTCTATGATCCAAATGGCGAGCTTGAAATGAGTGAAACGGCGTTCCAATTCCTTGCCGGAATCATTAAACACGCTCCAGGATTTACGGCGATCACCAACCCGACGGTCAATTCGTATAAGCGGCTTGTTCCAGGGTACGAGGCTCCATGCTATATTGCATGGTCCGCACAGAACCGCAGCCCGCTTGTAAGGATTCCGTCTTCGAGGGGACTCAGCACCCGTATCGAACTTCGAAGTGTCGATCCTACAGCCAATCCGTACTTGGCTATGGCCGTTCTGCTGAAGGCAGGATTGAGCGGCATCCAGGATCAGCTGACACCGCCGCATCCTGTGGACCGCAACATTTATACCATGAATAAACAGGAGCGTTTGGATGAGGGGGTCATTGACCTTCCTGCAAACCTTCATGAAGCGGTAGAGCGCTTAAAGGAAGATGAGGTCATCAAGGAAAGCCTCGGAAGCCATATCATCGAAAACTTTATTGAAGCAAAGGAAATAGAATGGGATATGTTCCGTACCCAGGTTCATCCTTGGGAGAGGGAGCAATATATGCAGCAGTATTGATGCAAGGGAAGGGCTGTCAGGAAAGTCAGTGAAAATTGACTTTCTGTGACAGCCTTCTTTTTATGAATGAAGGTGTAAAAGCGGTTGGACACAATATTGATATTATGAGTCTATTGCTTCTGTGCGGGCACTCGCTTTCCGCGTGCAGTGCTTAAGCTTCCTCAGCCGGTTCGCGTCTTGCGTGGCTCAAGGCTCAAGTCATTCCCGCAGGTCATTGAATAAGCTTCCTCGAACATGCCTTGCACGAAATGCAAAGCATATTCGAGGAGTCTCACGCCTGCACTCCAAGCAACAACAAGCATGCGGGCTGGGACACTAGGATTCGTTTAAACGGGACAAACCCGCTTTCAGCCGTCTGTGTCTGCTCCTTTTTGGGAACTGATTGGACAGCACTTTACTATTTCTTCTCCTGTTTTCCCTATTATTGATTCATAGTCTTCCATTTTTCTCATATGAATGAATATAAACTATTCATGACAAGGGATGAAGATTATGTTCAAATTCGCCGCAAAATCCTCTGCTTCCATTATCGCCGTCTTTTGCCTCATATCCATCATTGCCGTTTCCAGTGTAAAAGTCAGCTTTTTGTCCCTGATGGGAAACAGCCATTCGAAGGCAGATTCCTTTCTTTACATGATGTCAATGGAAAACCACTCTTTTCAGTCGGTCCTCCCCCAGTCCTTTGAGAGATCATTGGCACGGGAGGCATTTGAGCTGATGACGAATCTGAATGTCACGGACATGAAAACCTTTTTGATCAGTGAGATACCGGGTTTGGCTGCGTCCAGTCCGAAGATCCTAGTTGCCGGCGATGGGACCGACTTTACCAACCTCCCGATTGAATCGCCGCCTCCGCCTGATTTTGGATTAGTTGAGGAGGAGGAACAGGATCCTCATGTTCAACCCGTTCAGGAAAAAGAAATGAGTGACCACATTGCATTTATCTATCATTCTCACAACCGTGAATCATATCTTCCGTTGTTGCCAGGGGTAACAAATCCAAACCATGCATCCAATAAAGAAAAAAATGTAACAATGCTCGGAAGAAGGCTTGGAGAAAAGCTTGAGGACAAAGGAATCAAAACATTGGTGGATACAACTGATTTCCAAAGCTTGCTGGCAAAGAGAAATATGAACTATTACCAATCCTATGCTGTTTCTAGAGAAGTGGTCGTTGAAACGATGAAGCAAAACAAAGATGTTCAATTGTTTTTTGATATACATCGTGACGCCCAAAGGAAAAATGTAACGACAACCACATTGAACGGCAAGGAGTATGCAAAATCACTCTTTGTCATTGGAACGGGCCACCCTCATTTCTCAAAAAATCTGGAGCTCGCAAAGAAACTTCATTTAATCATGAACAGGAAATATCCGGGTATATCCCGGGGTGTCATGGAAAAGCCAAGAGAAAATGGAAATAACGGCATTTATAATCAGGATCTCTCGGAAAATGCCCTCGTCATTGAGATAGGCGGAGTGGATAATAATCTGGAGGAGCTGAACAGGACAGTGGATGCACTGGCGGATGTGATCAGCGAGTACTATTGGGGCGAAGCGGTGGAAGCCAGCAAGGAAGCAAAAAATCCTTGACAATAGTCAAGGATTCAGGCTGAAAGCGGATATCAATGCAGCATGTTGCGGTACAGGCCGATCACTTTGCCCAGAATGGACACTTGGCGAAGGATGATGGGTTCCATGGAGGAATTTTCCGGCTGTAGCCTGAAATAGTCCCTCTCTTTAAAGAAACGTTTGACGGTCGCCTCGTTTTCTTCTGTCATGGCCACCACGATATCCCCATTGTTGGCCGTTTGCTGCTGACGCACGATGACATAATCCCCATCCAGGATGCCGGCTTCTATCATACTTTCTCCCACGATCTCCAGCATGAAGACGTGTTCGTCCGCAGGAACCAAATTTTCAGGGAGAGGAAAATATTCCTCAATATTTTCGACTGCGGAGATCGGCAATCCTGCTGTAACCTTACCGACAAGCGGAACATTCACAGTGTTTTGGCGGGGAATCTGCTCCTCTTCCAGCTGCAGGATCTCAATGGCCCTTGGCTTTGTAGGATCCCTTCTGATCAGGCCTTTGCTCTCCAGCCTTGCCAGATGTCCGTGGACGGTGGAGCTCGATGCCAGGCCGACCGCTTCGCCGATCTCCCGCACGGAAGGCGGATACCCTTTCGCTTTGACTTCCAGCTTAATGAAATCCAATATATCCTGTTGCCGCTTTGATAGTTTTGTCATCGTTTTCACACCCCGTTATCTCAATTTTAACTTAAGTTCATTATAGCATGGTTTATAACCGCATACAAACATAAGTTCGAATAATGGTTGACATCAAACAAATGTTCGTCTTACAATAGGGGTAACAAAAATACGAACAAACATTCGAAAGAGGGATAAATGACATGTCATCAATCTGGAGGAAATATTCATATGCCATTCTTTTTATCTGTGTAACAATGATGATGGGAATCTATTTAATTTTCAGCCTGAGCGAGGAAAGCGGATCCCATACCACCATTATCGTCAAGGACGGGGATTCACTTTGGACCATTTCCGAGAGGCATGCCGGAGATTTTGGAATGAGCGTTCCGGAATTTATCCAAATCCTTGAGAAAGAGAACAGGGTAATAGGGAAGACGATCATGGCAGGAGAGGAACTGGTTGTCCCATCGGCCATTAAAAGGATCAGCGACAGGGAAAGTGAACTGGCTTACGAAACAGATTGAGGAAGTGACCAACATGAATGCTATCATTTATTGCCGCGTCAGCACGGATAAGGACTCTCAGGAAACTTCCCTTCAAAGGCAGGAAGAGGAGCTTCTGGAAGCTGCAGAGCGGTGGAATATCCACGTTGATTCCGTTATCAGGGATCAGGCAAGCGGCTATGACCTGGATCGTGCCGGTGTGCTTGATATGCTGGAAAGGATCAAAACCGACGATATTCAAGGCGTGCTGATACAGGACGAGACACGGCTCGGCAGGGGAAATGCCAAGATTGCCCTGCTCCACTGTTTGATGAGGGAAGGCGTTAAACTGTACAGCCTTTCCCACCAAGGCGAGCTGCAGCTTTCAGAGGCAGATTCCATGGTCCTGAATATTGTCAGCATGGTGGAGGAAAACCAAAGGAAAATACATAACCTGAAGATCAGGCGCGGGATGAAACGCGCAGTTGAAAGGGGATACCGTCCCGAGAAGAACTTGAAAAACAGGGGGAATATCGAAGGCCGCGAACGCTTGGATATCCCGGTGAAGGAAATTGTGCGTTTGCGGAAAAACGGCCTGACATTTGCTGAAATTGCCGCAACCATGAGGGGCTTTGGCCATGATGTTTCCAAAGCAACCGTGCATAGAAGGTATAGAGAATTTATGGATGAGGCAGACCAGGCAGAATAGGCACAATGTTTGTGTTTCCGAACCATCTTTAGTAACATGGCAGTATAAAAACTTCCATCAGTACAATCATTTTCACTATCTTAAAAAGGAGTTTTTTACATGCTGCCCAAAGACAAAATGGCAAGGATCAATGAACTGGCCAATAAAGCCAAGCACGGGAAACTGACGGACGAAGAAGCCAAAGAACAATCCGGCCTGCGCGGTGAGTACTTGCAAGCTTTCCGTTCCTCCATGAAAAATACGATTGAAAACGTCCGGGTATTCGATGCAACAGGGGAAGAAGTTACACCGGATAAGGTGAAAAAAATACAAGCCAAGAAAAAATTGCATTGATTTCAGATTAGCGCATTGAAGCCGACAAACGTCTTTAATGCGTTGTTTGTATTCCCGGGGAATCACCATCCAATGCATATTCTTTTTTCTAATGGTTGTGAAATCATCCATTTATCTTTATGATATAAGATATTAAAATTCCGAAGGAAAGGTTGTTATATTATGTTTAATCAGAATGATCAGCTGGCCATCAATACGATCAGGACATTGTCCATCGATGCTATAGAAAAGGCAAATTCCGGGCATCCGGGTCTGCCAATGGGTGCAGCTCCCATGGCCTATACGCTATGGACCCGCTTCATGAACCACAATCCAAAAAATCCTGAATGGTTCAACAGGGACCGTTTTGTCCTTTCGGCAGGACATGGCTCCATGCTGCTATACAGCCTTTTGCATCTATCCGGATATGGTTTGGATATGAGCGAAATCAAAAACTTCCGCCAATGGGGAAGCAAGACACCGGGTCACCCGGAATACGGATATACCCCAGGGGTGGAAGCGACGACCGGACCTCTTGGCCAAGGTGTTGCCATGGCTGTGGGCATGGCCATGGCTGAAAGGCACTTGGCTGCTACATACAATAAGGATGACTATGAAATTGTAGACCATTTTACATATGCTCTTTGCGGTGATGGGGACCTGATGGAGGGAGTTGCCTCTGAAGCAGCCTCTCTGGCGGGGCACCTTCAGCTCGGAAAGCTGATTATGCTGTATGATTCAAATGACATCACACTGGACGGCGAACTGGATAAATCGTTTTCGGAAAATGTGGGGGGAAGATTTGAAGCATACGGATGGCAATACTTGAGGGTCGAAGACGGAAACAATCTGGATGAGATTGCCCGTGCCATTGAAAGCGCGAAAGCGGAGACATCCAAACCAACGCTGATTGAAGTGAAGACCGTCATAGGTTATGGTGCACCCAACAAGGCAGGGAAGTCGGCTGTCCACGGAGCCCCGCTTGGTGAAGATGAAATGAAGCTGACCAAGGAATACTACAAATGGACTTTCGAAGAAGATTTCCATGTGCCGGGGGAAGTATACGAACTATTTGAAGAAACGACGGTACGCAAAGGAAAGGAAACAGAGTCCGCATGGAATCGCCTGTTCGATGATTACGCCAAGGCACATCCTGAATCCGCTGCTCAGCTGAATGCGGCCATTAAAGGCAGCCTCCCGGAAGGATGGGACAGCGGAATTCCGGTTTATGAGGAAGGGAAAGGAATTGCATCCAGGGCTTCCGGCAGCGAAATCCTGAATGGCATCGCAAAGAACCTGCCTACCCTTGTCGGCGGAGCAGCGGACCTTGCGAGTTCCAACAAAACGATGATCAAGGGCCAATCCGATTTTTCCGCCGGTTCTTACGAAGGAAAGAACATCTGGTTTGGCGTCAGAGAGTTTGGAATGGGTGCTGCCATGAACGGCATGGCACTTCATGGAGGTTTGAAAGTGTTTGGCGGAACCTTCTTCGTGTTCTCCGACTATTTGCGCCCGGCCATCCGATTGGCAGCCTTGATGGAACTGCCGGTTACGTATGTATTTACTCACGACAGCATTGCTGTAGGTGAAGATGGACCGACACATGAACCGGTTGAGCACCTGGCTTCCCTGCGGGCAATGCCTGGGCTGTCAGTCATCAGGCCTGCAGATGCGAATGAAACCATCGAAGCGTGGAGGCTGGCCATCCAGTCCAAGAATGTGCCGACAGTGCTTGTATTGACACGCCAGGACCTTCCTACTTTGAAGGGAACAGCTGAACGTGCACGCGAAGGTGTCCAAAGAGGGGGATATGTTGTATCTCCATCTGGAAAAGAGGTGGCCGACGCCCTCATTCTTGCAACCGGCTCAGAAGTAAGCCTTGCGGTGGAGGCACAGAAAGTTCTTGCCGGCGAGGGCGTCCATGTCTCCGTTGTAAGCATGCCTTCGTGGGACAGATTTGAACAGCAGACAAAGGAATATAAGGAATCCGTTCTTCCTAAATCGGTCAGAAAGCGTTTGGCCGTTGAAATGGGAGCTTCATTCGGCTGGGATAGATATACGGGTGACGAAGGGGATATTCTGGCGATTGACCGTTTTGGAGCTTCTGCCCCGGGTGAAATCGTCATGAAAGAATATGGATTCAATGTTGACAATGTCGTTTCACGTGTAAAAGCGATCCTTGAACAATAAAATCAGGCAAAAGAGAGGAAATGGTTCCTCTCTTTTTTTTATAATGAAAAAGGAAGGAATTTATGGATGTAAAAACGAAAAGTATTAAAAAGGGAACGAGTTCGACAATATCATCTGAAAATT
>DATBUB010000164.1:0-8967 GCA_036516555.1 Bacillaceae bacterium | reverse complement strand
CTTTCATCATGAGGACTGCCCAAGTAAAAAGAAACTTTACAGCCAAACATATCGTTATGCTTGTTCTCGCCCTGATCCTGGTGGCCTCTATGGCTTTCCTTGATTCCGGCAGGTCGGCGGATCCGATTGCGTCCCTTACTTTTGCATCCGCCATCGGTTTGTTCCTGGCTGGATGGCTGGCGAGCATGGCGATGCTTCTGCCCGGGATCAGCGGCTCCTTTATCTTACTTCTGATCGGTGTTTATCCAACCGCAATAGAGGCATTATCCGAACTGAATCTGCCAATCATTGCGGTTATTGGGGCGGGAGTCATCCTCGGTTTTATCATCAGCAGCAAAGCCATCAAATATTTGCTGTCCCACTTCCCGCACATGACATATGCGGCTATACTCGGGCTGATCATTGGCTCGCTGTTTGTGGTGTTTCCCGGCATAGAAGTCGTTTCCGGCCAGTGGCTGATCAGTATGCTCACATTTATTATTGGCTTCCTGGTTGCTTTTCTTTTCGGTTCCAAAGACGAAGAGGCGTAGGATGATGACAAGTCAGGCATAAAGAGGGATGATGATGGAAAAACAACGGATTTTAATCATTGAAGATGAAGAAAAAATAGCGAGGGTCCTGGAACTGGAACTTTCCTATGAAGGATATGAAACCGGAAAAGCGCTGGATGGGCTGGATGGGCTTGCAATGTATCGTGAGCAGTCCTGGGACTTGATCTTGCTGGATGTCATGCTCCCGGGAATGAGCGGCATCGAAGTGCTCAGGCGAATCCGTTCCGGTGATACGGATGTTCCCGTTCTATTGCTGACGGCCAAGGATTCTGTAGAGGACAAGGTGTCCGGACTGGATTTGGGTGCCAATGATTATATTACAAAGCCGTTCCAAATTGAGGAGCTTCTCGCGCGAATCAGGGCAGCACTCCGGATGGCCAAGCCTCAGGCAGAAAAACTGGCGCAGGAAGGCTGTTTGGAATTTGAAGATTTAACCTTGAACGAAGTAACTCGCGAAGTGAAAAGAGGAGGCGATTTTATCAGTCTCACTCCGAGGGAATTCGATTTGCTGGCTTATTTGATGAAAAACCCAAGGCATGTCTTAAACCGTGAGCAGCTGTTGAATGGGGTATGGGGCTTTGATTACTATGGGGATACAAACGTTGTGGATGTATACATACGTTATCTGCGAAATAAAGTCGACAAACCATACAGCCAGCCGCTTATCCATACCGTGCGGGGAGTAGGCTATGTCCTGAAGGATATGCCATGAAGCTTCAGAGCAAAATCAATCTTTATACAACAGTCATGTTCATTTGCCTTCTTGTATTGATCAACGGCTCCATTTACTATGCTTTCAGCAAAATGATGCTCGACAGTGAACTGGAGCGCACGGGGGCGGAGGCGGAGAAGACGATTCACGGGATTCACCGGGCAGGATCTGATATCCAGACGGGCGACCTCCTTCGGGCTTATGCCCCTGTTAAAGGGATGATCCGGATTATACATGAAGATGGAAGCAGCGGCCAGGCTGTCGCGGACCCCAAGTTCCTGGATTTGATCCAAGAGCAAAAACCCCGCTACCATGGAAATGAGCTAAAGGAAATTGTTGAATATAAGGGTATCACTTATGCTTTTGTATCGATGCCCGTCATTTGGAGAGACGGGAGTGTGGTGAATGTTCAGTTGACCGAGAGCTTGGAGTCAACTGAACATATTTTGCAGATCCTGAAATTTGTTCTTGTCATTGTCACTATTTTGGCTGCCATTCCGGTTTTTTTATCAACCAGGCTTTTGGGCAATTTGATCACCCGGCCGATTACATCCATGATCAAAACGATGACGGATATCCAGAGAAGCGGCCAATACAAGCGTATTGCACTTGCCAGACAATCGAAGGACGAGCTCTATCAAATGGGGGAAACCTTCAATAATATGATTGGACAGCTGGAGTCGAATTTTGAAAAACAAGAGCAGTTTGTCTCAAATGCTTCCCATGAGCTGAAAACCCCGTTGACGGTTATTGAGTCTTACGCAAGCTTGCTGAAACGCAGGGGGAAAAGTCAGCCTGAGTTGTTTGATGAATCTGTGGAAGCGATCCATTCCGAAGCCAACAGGATGAAGGAGCTTACCCAGCAGCTCCTGCTCCTGGCCAGGCACGATGCCAAATGGGATGTTGATCTGCAGGAGGTGGAACTGCAGGAAGTGGCGGTGCAGTCTGTCAACATGTTCAGGACTGCCTATGCAAGGGATATTAGCTTGGACCTGGCTGGCGATCCAAGGGTAAAAGCGGATCTGCCTAAACTGAAACAGCTTCTTTTTATCCTGATGGATAACGCACAGAAATACAGTGATGCGCCTATTTCAGTAACGGTAAGGGCGGAGGATGGCTATGGTGTTCTTGAAGTCAGCGACAGGGGAATCGGCATTCCGGAAAAGGAGCTTGAAAAGGTATTTGACCGTTTTTACCGGGTGGATAAAGCCCGTACCCGAAAATCAGGGGGGGTTGGCCTGGGCCTGTCCCTAGCGAAGGAATTGGCTGGCGTCATGAACGCCGATATCCGGCTGACCAGCCAGGAAGGCAAGGGAACCATTGCCGTTATTCGCTTGCCGTTGGTCCATTCTCATTAAAATCTCATGTTCTTGCTGTATGATAATGGATAAGAACCGAAAAACGGAGTGAGGGCAATGAGTTTGACAAGAGGAAAAAAAGTTCTTTTCACTGTGCTTGCGGTTGTGCTTCTCGCTGTACTTGCCAGCCAATTTCCTGGCGTGCGCACATCTGCAGAGCCCATGACGAAGGCGGAAGCAAAGGAGCTTGTGAAAAGCAGATATAATGGGGAGATTGTGGAAATCAATACTTCCCAAGATATGTACCATATTACCATCAAGCTGGATACGGGAACGTACAATATTCAAATTGACCGCAGCAAGGGAGAAGTTCAGAAGGTGGCAAGGCTGACGGAAGAAACCGCCCCTCAAGAGAAGACAGAGGGCGAAATTAGGGAAATTGCCCTGAAAGAGGAACCAGGGGAAATCACAAAGCTTGAAAAGGGATCAGAGGGCGAGCGTGAGGTTTATCATGTAGTTGTACAAACTGATACGAGTTCGACGGAAATGATGATAGACCCGTATTCCGGGGAAATCATCAAATCTGATACAGCGGAACGGACTACCACTCAGCCCATAACGGAGGAGGAGGCGGTCCAGATCGCTTTAAAGCAGGTAAAAGGCAAAGTGGACGATGTCGATCTGAAGGACTCGGATGGCCAGATATACTATCTGGTGGACATAGAAGTAAATGATGATGTGGATGCTACGGTCCAAATCCACGCGATCACCGGTGAAGTAATGACTCTCACATGGGATGATTGATCTTTAAACTTTCTCTCATCAATTTCTAATCTTCCTATTCCCATGCTTTCATATTGAATGGATAAGATAAGAGCAAGAACAGTGAAGGGGAGGAAGCAAAAGATGAAACATAAAGCATTGATATTGGGAGCGGCAGGATTGATTTTGTTTGGCGGCGCCATGGGAGCCGGAGCATTAAGTGACTCAACGGCCAAGGCAAATAACGGCGTGGAAAGCGAAAGGATCTCGATGGAAGATGCTTCAGAC
Organism: Bacillaceae bacterium; assembly: GCA_036516555.1. Lineage (GTDB taxonomy): Bacteria > Bacillota > Bacilli > Bacillales > Bacillaceae_C > DATBUB01. Next base: position 5,356 of record DATBUB010000164.1, on the reverse strand, counting down.
ATTGCTATTAAGGCTGCGGGCGGAAAAGTGGAAAGCATCGAACTTGAAAAGGAACACGGAAGGCTTGTCTACGACATTGATATGTCGGAACAAAGTGACGATGACGATGTGGAAGTCAAGGTCGATGCCGTAACAGGTGAAATCATCAAGCTGGAAAAAGACCGTGATCATGATGATGATCGTCATGTCAGCAACATGGAAGTAACGAAAGAACAAGCGATTCAGATCGCCTTGGCCGATTCACCTGGGAAAGTGGTGGAGACCGAGTTTGACAAAGATGATGCTTGCTATGAAATTGAGATCAAAACAGATTCAGGAGAAGTAGAACTGAAAATTGATGCACATAGCGGCAAAATTGTTGAAAAAGATACCGATCATGATGATAATGACGATCGCGATGACGATTAAGGGGATTGATCGCAAAAGGAGCCCAAACTCGATGAGTTTGGGCTTTTATCAATTAAAAAGCCAGTTTTTATTGTTCCTTCGTATAATTCAAATCCCAGATGATGCCGAACGGATCTTTCACTTTGGCGTACTTGGCTCCCCAAAACGTATCCTGGAGTTCCATCAAAACGGTGCCTGTTTTGCTCAGCCGGTAATACAGCTGCTGAATGTCCTCATCATTTTCCAGTTCCAAAACAAGCGAAATGTTGCTGCCGATTGTAACGGAAGACCCCGGAAAAGCATCCGAAACCATAAAAAGCAGACCGCCCTTTTCAAAACGGGCATGGATGATTCTGTCATGGGCTTCTTGTGGAGTGGGATATTTCGCTTCCCCGTATGTTTGAAGTTCCGTAACTTCACCTTCGAAAGTTTCTTTATAATACTCCAAGGCTTTCCTCGCATTGCCATCAAACGTTAAATATGGTCTAGATTGCCGCTTCATCCTCATCCCTCCAAATCATTTAATATCTCATGTTTTTAGTATAGACGAGCTTTCTGAAAATAACAGCCGTGTCTTTATACCTGGTATTTTGGCTTGGTTTCATAAGGAAGACAAGGTGGTAAAGAGTAAATACAGAATGTTGTTGAAACCTGTCGAAAAGATGCGCGAACTGACATCGATAATGGCAAAGCTGGTGAAAGCCAGTGACGCAAAGCTAGAGGGGCTACAGCGGATACCGCCATGCCAGCCAGTTGCCGAAAGTAGTGGGCATCAATGAGAAAATGGATCGTCTCCATTTTCAGTTCTCAGATTGATGGGATTTCGCCCGGCTACCTTAGGCCGGGCGATTATTATTTGGGGAGGTGGTTGATTGAGGCTTTTCAACCTGACTTCAAATCAGGTGGTTTCAACGAACATTAAACAAGCATATTCCTTTATTTCCAGATTAAAAGGGCTGATGTTCACCAAAGAACTGAATGCCGCCGGGGGCATTCACATGAAACCATGCAGATCCATCCACACCTTCTTTATGAAATATAGCATTGATGTCCTTTATCTGGATAAGGAAAACCGTGTGATTGCCATTGAGGAAAAGTTGAGTCCCGGAAAAGTGGGCTCTTATTATCCGGGTGCCGACTCGGCTGTGGAGCTGCCCTCCGGAACAGTCGAAAAAACGGGTGTAAAGGCAGGGCACAAAGTCAAATTCTGCGAACAGGAGTGATCATCATGATGGAAAAATTAAAAGCACTCATTTTTGGAGAAGAAGGACAGGGTATGACGGAATATGGACTTGTACTTGGGCTGATTGCAGTGGGGGTTGTAGCCATTTTGATAACCATGCGGGAGGAAATTACAGCCTTATTTGATAGAGCCGTTAAAGCAATCAAGGGTGCAGGGACCACCGGCACAAGCGGCGGGTGACTCTAATTAGCTCTTAAAGAGCCTTGCACACGCAAGGCTCTTCTTCAGAAGAAAAGAAGATAAAGTGAGGGAAGGTTATGTTTTATTTGGATGCCCTGCTTTTGATGGTCATGGCCATTTGTGCAGTGACTGATCTTAAAGAGAGAAAGATATATAACATCGTTATTTTTCCTGCCCTGGTGATCACTTTTCTGATGCAGGCATGGCTGTTTGGTTTGGATGGCCTGCTGGACAGTCTGGCCGGCTTTGGCATAGGGCTCTCCATCTTGATCATTCCTTACTTTATGGGGGGCATGGGTGCAGGGGATGTAAAGCTGCTGGCGGTTGTGGGAGCAATCAAGGGATATGGATTTGTCCTTGCTGCTGCCGTCTACATGGCTCTTATTGGAGGACTCCTTGCTCTCGGCATCCTGATTTTCCGAAAAGGCTCCTTTGATAGAATCAAATTTCTCTTTTATTCTCTTATAAGCCGCACACATGGTTTAAAAATGCCGAATTATACAGACGGATCCGCCGCCCAGGCGACTTTTCCATACGGCATTGCCATTGTTTGCGGAACGTTATGCAGTTTCTTCCTAAAGGGACTGGAATTTCCGTGATCAGGGATGAGAGAGGGCAGTCCCTAGTAGAATTTGCCTTGGTGGTTCCGGTCCTCCTTCTCTTGCTTGTAGGGATCATAGATTTTGGAAGAATGCTATATTCGTATACCCAGCTTCAGCTGGTGACACAGGAAACCGTTCGGATTGGCAGTCTCGGCGGCTCGGATGCTGAAATGGGCCAGTTTGCACGTGAGCATACGAATTTAGCCGATTCTTCGAAAATGAATATCAGCATTTCTCCGCCAGAAAGTACTCGGAAGTCCGGACAATATATGACCGTAACCCTTTCTTATCCCTTTAATCCGATTCTCCCGGCCGTTGATTCCATCATTCCGAACTCATTTAATGTAAAAGCAAGTTCGACCATCAGGGTGGAGTGAGGGATTTTAATGATGAGTACTTTGCTGAAAAGAGAAGATGGAAATGTTCTTATTTTAACAGCGATTGCATTATTGGCTCTCCTGGCCATAACTGGTCTTGTCATTGATGGGGGCATGGTCTATATGCAGAAAAGCCACCTTCAGAAAACCGCGAATGCTGCAGCGCTGTCGGGTGCCCAAGAACTGACCAACAGTGAGGAAAGCGTTCAAAAAGTGGTTCAAGACATTCTTGCAAGCCATGATGAAACCGTGTCGATGAATCAGTTGAATATTACAATGAACGATCAGGTGAACGTCCGGCTGACGAAACCAGTCAACCTGGCCTTTTCCAGTCTTTTCGGAATAGATGCAGTTGATGTCCGGGCTGAGGCAACCGCTTCGCTTGGCGTGATGGGACGGGCTGTAGGAGTGGCGCCTTTGGGGGTGGATGAGACGACTCCTTTGCAGTTGTATCAGGAATACCAGCTTAAAGTGGGTTCCGGGGATTCAGAAGCCGGGAATTTTGGCATCCTGGCCTTGGGAGGGAGCGGTGCCAGGACATATGAAGAAAACTTGCGGTACGGTTATCAAGAAGAGCTTAAGATTGGGGATGTAGTAGCCACACAGACCGGAAATATTGCCGAGAAAACAAGAAGTGCTGTCCAGGAAAAGATAAACGGATGCCCGGAATCTCCTGACAACCTATTTAAAAGGGACTGCTCCCGCATTATATTGGTACCGGTTTATAAACCGTATAATCAGACTTCCAACCAGGTGAAAGAAGTGATCATTACAGGTTTTGCTTACTTTTATATCAAGGATCCAATGAATTCAAAGGAAACGTCGGTTACGGGGATATTTATTGAGAGAGCCGGTACGGGTTTTACAGAAAAGGGGGCCTCCAATTATGGTGCCTATGCCATTCGACTCTCGAGGTAGGTGAAAAAATGAGAAAAAAGCTGATACTGCCGCTGGCATTGGTGCTGGGTGCCATTACGACCTTCTTGTTTATTCAATTTCTCAATCAAATGGATGGCGCACAGGACGCTAAAACAGAGACGGAAACAGTGATTATTGCAAAAGAAAACATTCAGGAAAACCAAAAAATAAAGCCTGAGCTCCTCAATGCCGTGGAGGTTCCTTTGGGTGCAGTCCATAAAAATGCCATCAAGAACAAGGAAGCGGCTGCCGGAAAATTTGCAACTGCAGATATTAAGGAAGGCGAAGTGGTATTAAGCCATCGTATTCAATCCCAACAGGACGAAACAGTGTTCCTCTCAAGGAAAATTGACGAGGGGTACAGAGCTGTTTCCATAGGAGTAGATTTTGTTCAATCGGTTTCGAACCTGATTGAGCCGGGTGACAGAGTCGATGCCGTCATATCGGAAACGGTAAAGGAAGGGGATCGGGAGACAGTTAAAACATCTCAGGTTTTGTCCGGCATCAGAGTATTGGCCGTCGGCAGAAAAATGGCCGCACCATCGGCAAAAGAGGACTATGCCGAATATACATCCCTTACTTTGCAGGTTCAGCCACAAGATGCAGTGGCATTAATTAATGCGGCAGAACGCGGGAAAGTACAGTTTCTTTTGGATTCTGCGCTTGTTTCAACTCCTGCCGGCGAGGGGAAATAGTTTTTACAACAGGCAGGAATAGGAGAGTGGTGCCGAATGTCAAAGGCAAGCAGCGACAAAACAAAAGGCCAGCAGACTGAAGGCAAGCTGATAGCCGTTTGCAGTGCCAAGGGCGGGGTGGGAAGGACGATGCTCACCGTAAATATTGCGTCGGCACTCGCGATGAAAAAGTATAAAGTAGGTATCCTGGATGCGAATCTGCAGTTTGGGGATATCAGTGCAGCCATGGACCTTCGGCCGGAAGTTACAATAAAAGAGGCTGCCGAAGGCCAAGAACACCTGGATGGCTCTGTACTGTCCAATTATTTGACCGAACACCGTTCAGGCATTCAGGTTATGGCAGCTCCTCAGCGGCCTGAATATGCAGACTTGATTACGAAGGAAGCCATGGAAAAAGTGGTGAAGCTTATGCGCTCACAATTTGAATATACCCTGGTGGATACGGTGGCGGCTTTGGATGAAAGGACGCTTCAATTTATTGAATGGTCGGATCAGGTACTAGTATTGACCACCCTGGAGGTGAATTCCCTTAAGAATACAAAGCTGTTTTTGGAGACACTCGGGCTTCTCGGATATCGGAAAAAGGTTAAGGTTATATTGAATAGGTCAACGATGGAGAGCGTCATCCCGATTTCAGAGGCACCGAGTATTCTGGGGGAAAAAAAGCTTTTTCATGTACCGAATGACTTCACAACTTCAAACCGTTCTTTAAATATCGGCTTCCCTTTCGTTTTGAGCAGAGCGAAGCCGGATCTGTCAAAGGCAGTGTACAAACTGGCTGATTTGATTGCTTCCAACTGGGTGGAGTCAAAAGCTGCTGCCGAGCACAACCGCAGAAAATCTTCAGCAGGGTCACATTGGCTTAGACGGAGTAAAGGGAGGGCGGGACAAGGATGAGTCTGTTTGACCGCATTCACAGGCAAGAGGAGGATGAGAAAAATCAGCAAAAGCCAA
>DATBUB010000163.1:0-2990 GCA_036516555.1 Bacillaceae bacterium | reverse complement strand
GAATTTTCACTCAAAGAGGATCAAAAGAAGCGGATCTTGGCGTCCCTGCATCCGGCCCGGAAAAATAAAAAGAAAAAATGGGTGTTTGCCCCGGTATTATCGGTTATGGCGTTATGCACCATCTTTACCGTCCTTGTTCTCTCAGAACTGGATATAGGGAATGGATCCTTTACGGCAAAGCAGCCGCAAAGCGGCCAAATCGAACTGGACGCCCCGGAAGGAAAAGAGTTCATCATACAAGAGCCTGATTATAAAGTAATTGGAATCGAAGGCAGGGTGGGCATTCTAAATACGTTCAATCATTTTGTGGCGGAGGATACAAGGCGCGGCTCAAAGATCATGCTGTATTATTGGGGAAATCCCGAAGAATTGGTTGGAGAAAAGTACCGTGTAGAAGCCGTCAGCCGTTTCAATGAAAAAATCATTTTATCGGAGGGAGTGCTGGGAGCTCCTCTTTACGGAGAGGATGCCCATACCCTGACACGATTTGAGCCTTTCCCAAAAGAGGGGATATGGCAGCTTTCCTTCTATGTGGGCGATTCTCTGTTTGAGGAATTTACACTGGATGTACTTCCGCCGTTTCCTAAAACGGAGCATTATACGCTTGTCTATTCTCCAAAGGAGCTGCCCATCGGGAAGGAAGCGGAAATGTTCATCGAAAGCACATGGAAAGACAAGAAAAAAATTGAGGTGCGGCTGCTGAACAAATGGGGGAAAACGGTTCAGAAAACCACCTTTAAGGGAGAACATTCAGGAATTGATGCCAAGACAATGAAATCCCTCTACATGTTTTCGGGGAAACTTGAATTTCCGGAAAAAGGGACGTGGAGACTGGAGATTGATGGGGAAAAAACAGGCAAGTTTGAAAACTAGAAGGGCTGAGAAAAAGCGGCCATCCATTTTGGAATATGGATGGCCGCCTTTTTTTTACTCTCCGTCCTTCAGAACTTTCTCCGCACGCACACAAGAGTCGAATTTGCCTTTATGGGTCCCATCGCAAAACGGTTTGTTGTTGGACAGGCCGCAGCGGCAAAGGGAGAAGGTTTTCTTCGTTTCAAACACATTGCCGTCCACATCGATCAGCTCCACATCCCCGGTGACACGGAGGGAGCCATTATCCATTACCTTGATCGTCACTTTTTCCATTCCATTACCCCCTTCCATAAAAAGAACACTCCCTTAAATAGTAGGAGGAAACGGAGGGAAATGCAACCTCCTTTGGAAGACGCCTGTGATATGATAGAGCAAAACAGATGTAAGGAGAGAAAGCACCATGGTAAACATAACCGTGACGCCTGAAGCGGCTGAACGCATCAGGAAAAGAATGGCAGGCAGAAACCTGTCGCTTAAGCTGAAGTATGAAACGGACGGCTGCGGCTGTGTTGTCAGCGGAGTAACCGTCCTTGAACTGGTCGATGGAACGGAACTTGATCCGGATGAAATGCTCGTTGAAACAAATGAAATGCCAGTCATCATAGAGAAAACGAAACTCATATTCCTGGATAAAGAGCTTAAAATCGATTATTCCGAAAGCAGCCAGACATTCCGGCTTGTCAGTCCCGGCCAGATTTTAAACGGCAGGATGGGCCTCCAGGAGAAGTGACGGAATTAATGATTTTTGGCAAGCCGGTAATACCCCGTATCAATCTTCCTGGAAAGAGCCGGAGCCACCACATCGATGGCTTCGACCAGCTTTTCCAGATCGACTCCTGTTTTAATGCCCATCCGTTCCAGCATATAGACCACATCCTCCGTCGCCACATTGCCGGTCGCACCAGGGGCAAAAGGACAGCCGCCCAGGCCTCCGGCAGAGGAATCGAAACGGCTGATGCCAGCTTGGAGGGCAGCGTAAATATTGGCCAAAGCCATTTTGCGGGTATCATGGAAATGTGCGGCTATGAGCATGTCAGGGAATTCGTTTTTCAAGGCGGAAAAGAGTGCATATGATTCGGACGGCACCGCCATCCCGATTGTGTCCGCCACACTTAATTCGTCCACCCCGGCCTCGGCAAACTCCCGGCAAAGAGAGACCGTATCATCTAACGCTATTTTCCCTTCATAGGGACAGTAAAAGGCGGTGGAAATGCAGGCGCGCACAAAATAGCCTTTCCCTTTCAGCTCGGCAATGATCGGTCTCAGCTCCTCCATGCTTTCCGGGGTCGTTTTATTGATGTTTTTCTTGTTGAAGCTGTTGCTCACGCCGACAAAGACAGCAACGGACTTGCAAGCGGTTTCAAAGACGCGGTCAACTCCCTTTCGGTTTGGAGCAAGCACCATGCCCCGTATTCCGAGGGGGGCAGACTCCACAATGAGGGCGGCATCCTTCATCTGAGGAACCCATTTAGGCGAGACAAAAGACGTCAGCTCCATCTCTTTGATCCCGGCGTCAGCCAGCTTTCGGATAAATTCTTTCTTGATCTCGCTGTCCACGAAATTCGCCTCATTTTGCAGGCCGTCCCGCGGGCCCACTTCAATCATCGTCACTTTTTCTGGCAATGCCATCTTTCATTCCCCCTTGTGTAACATCATTGGGCTCAACATGGAGCAATCGGTCGCACCAAACGCACAATCGGTAATAAAGAACACACAATCGGTAAGAAAAGGATCACAATCGGCAATAAACCATTAGGATCAACCATACAGCCCGGGCATTTGCCTCCGCACGACCGTTAAAAAGCCGGACAACCCTGTCCGGCTTTATGGATTCCTGCTTATTTCAGGTTAAGCAGCTTCTGTTTCAATTCGTTCTCCATGGAGACGAGTTCCTGCTCAGCCTGAGCGCGTTTTGCGCGGCCTTCCTGCTGGATCTTGATGGTCTCTTCCAGCGTGGAAATCAGGTTGGACTGTGTTTTCTTCAAGGTTTCAATATCGACAAGTCCGCGCTCGTTTTCACGGGCCGTCTCAATGGTATTTGTTTTCAGCATTTCAGCATTTTTAAGGAGCAGGTCATTTGTGGTCTGCGATACCTGCTTTTGGGCTTCCACTGCCTG
>DATBUB010000162.1:0-13734 GCA_036516555.1 Bacillaceae bacterium | reverse complement strand
GAAAAAAGAAACAGCAAGACAACGCATCTGGACGAGATGACAACAAGAGAGATCCTTGAAGTGATGAACAGAGAGGACAGTACAGTACCGGATTCGATTGCAAAAGAATTGGACAACATCGAACAAACGGTCAAAGCCGTCATCCATTCATTTCAATCCGGCGGCAGATTGCTTTACGTAGGTGCCGGTACAAGCGGAAGGCTTGGTGTCCTGGATGCAGTTGAATGTGTGCCAACCTTCGGCGTTCCGGCCGAGATGGTGCAGGGTTTTATTGCAGGCGGCATGAAAGCGTTTACGGTTGCGGTTGAGGGGGCGGAAGATGATGCTGACCTTGGGGCAAAAGACCTGGAGGATGCGGAAGTCTCCGAAAAGGATACCGTCATTGGAATCGCAGCGAGCGGAAGAACTCCCTATGTAATCGGCGCATTGAAAAAAGCCAAAGAGGCAGGGGCGGCGACTGCAGCCATTTCATGCAACAAACAGGCGGAAATCAGCCAATATGCTGATGTTGCCATAGAAGTTGAAACAGGTCCTGAAGTCTTGACCGGGTCCACGAGGCTCAAAGCCGGAACAGCCCAGAAGCTGGTGCTGAACATGATTTCCACCGCTTCGATGATCGGGATTGGAAAGGTATACGGAAACCTGATGGTGGACGTGCAGCCGACGAACCTGAAGCTTACTGAAAGGTCCAAGCGCATCATTATGGAGGCCACTCAAGTTGATTATCAAACGGCCGGGGAGTATTACGAGAAAGCGCATCACCATGTCAAAACTGCCATCGTCATGATATTGCTTCAATGCTCTTATGATGAAGCGGCAGAAAAATTGGAAGCAGCGGACGGTTTTGTCCGAAAAGCTTTATAAATATTTCCATTAAAAATGGGGGATCAAAATGAAAAAAGAACAGCGTTTGGCACATGACATCTTGGCAAACGTCGGGGGCAAAGAAAATATCCAGCGTCTGGCACACTGTATGACTCGCGTACGCCTGTCCCTGAAGGATAGCGGCAAGGCAAACGTAGATGCTTTGAAAAAAGTGGATGGAGTCATGGGAGTTATTGATGACGACACACTGCAGATTGTTGTAGGACCTGGCACAGTCAACAAGGTTTCTGCTGAAATCAGCAAAGAAACCGGCCTGGCCATTGGTGAGGACGCACAGCCATCCGATGACGACATGACGTTCAGCGAAAAAGCAGCTATGAAACAGGCGAGCATCAAAGAGAAAAATAAAACGCCTTTCAAGCTCCTCCTACGCAGAGTCGGAAACATTTTCATCCCGCTTATTCCGGGACTTGTAGCTTCAGGTATCATCAATGGTGGAGCGAACTTTGCGAAAAACGCAGGTGTCGATCCAACGGCTACATGGATGCAAATCCTTCTGTTGCTGGGAAGCGTCGTGTTCGGTGCCCTTGCTATATTGGTAGGTTGGAATACGGCTAAAGAATTCGGTGGAACTCCTGTTCTTGGCGCCATTGCCGGCGGTGTGCTGTTCAGCCCGCTGCTTGCCGATATCACCATTTACGGAGAAGCATTAGTTCCCGGCCGCGGCGGTCTGTTCGGAGTCATTTTTGCAGCATGGCTGATGACTTTTGTTGAGAAGCGTGTAAGAAATGTAATGCCTGGATCTGTCGATATTATTTTCACTCCTTTAATTACTCTGTTGGTTGTTGGATTTGTTTCTCTTTATGCGGTCGTACCGGTCGCCGGCGTACTTGCAGACGGCATCACAAGCGGCATCAACGCCATTCTGAATGTTGGCGGAGTTGTGGCTGGGGCCCTGCTTGCAGGATTCTTCCTCCCGCTCGTCATGGTTGGTCTGCATCACGGTTTGACACCGATTCACCTTGAATTGATCAATACTCTAGGAAACACTCCATTGCTTACAATCCTGGCAATGGCAGGAGCCGGTCAGGTGGGTGCAGCAATCGCAATTTTTGTCAAAACAAAAAATAAGCGCCTTCGCAACATCATTAAAGGTGCCCTGCCGGTTGGATTCCTCGGAATCGGCGAACCGCTTCTGTACGGGGTTACCCTTCCGCTGGGCCGCCCATTCGTAACAGCCTGTATGGGAGCGGCAGTCGGAGGTGCCTTCCAGGCGCTGATGAAAACGGCAGCTCTTGGGATTGGTGTATCCGGAATCTCACTGATCCCGCTTATTGCCGATAACAAATATTTGTTCTACTTCCTTGGACTTGTCGTATCCTACACATTCGGGTTCCTCTTCACATACCTGTTTGGATTCAAGGAAGAAATGGCGGATGGAATTTAATAGTATAGTAGAGAAGAGGGGGGCTTCCCCCTTTTTCTTGTTTAAGGAGATGAGAACGGATGCTTGGCATTTCTGTTTATTTGGGGAATGACTTCATTGAAGGATTTGAATCCTATATCCAGAAGGTAAGATCGATTGGTTTTACTTCCATTTTTACTTCTCTTCATATTCCCGAAGATGACCCTTTGCTGTATAAGGAGAGGTTGATTTGGCTGGGAGAGCAGGCCAAAAAGAATGATATGGAATTGATGGCGGATATTTCGCCAAAATCACTGGGACATCTCGGTTTTACTTGGGATAATGCGGAAGGCCTCCTTGAATGGGGGGTCAGCGGGCTGAGAATTGATTATGGTGTGGATGAAAGCGTAATTGTCCGCTTGTCCCACAAAATGAAACTTGCCTTGAACGCCAGCACCCTAACAAAAGATGGTTTAAGGCGCATGAAAGATGCGGGTCTCAGGGTAGAAGCTGCCGAGGCGTGGCACAACTTTTATCCGCGCCCGGAAACGGGTCTGGATGCTGACGAATTTAAGCAGGTGAACCGCTGGCTAAAGGAAGAAGGGTTAACGGTCATGGCTTTCGTTCCGGGAGACGGGAAATTGAGGGGGCCATTATTTGAAGGGCTTCCTACACTGGAGGATCACCGGGGCATATCCCCAATGGCTGCCTATTTGGACCTCGTTCAGCATGGGTATGTGGAAAAGGTACTTGTAGGTGATTTGACCCTTTCAGAGGAGACGCTTGAGCAGTTTGCTGCCTATCAGGAGGGAGTTGTCTTGCTGAGAGCATTGGCGGAATCAGAGGAGAAAGCATGGATTGAGCCGCTTGCTTCCATACAGACAAACCGTCAGGATGCAGCAAGAGACTGTATCCGTTCGAGGGAATCGAGGGAGTATGGCCTTATTGGAACCCGCCCGGTTCCTGTGTTTAATACGGCTGAAAGGCTTCCCGGAAGCATTACAATCGATAATGAGAGGTACGGAAGATACCAAGGCGAGGTTCAAATAACAAAGCGCCATTTGTCTCAGGACGAAAAGGTGAATGTCATCGGAAGAGTCATACAGGAGGATATCCCGCTTCTTCAGTATGTGACCGGCGGCATAAAATTCAGGATTCAATGGAATAAATGAAAGAAAGGATGCCGATGAGGCACCCTTTCTGCATGTAGAGGTCAGGAGTGCGGGATTCCTGTTTTTTTGTATATATATTTTTTGTGCGAATCCGGTGACCTAATGTACGAAAACTGGTTTTTATGTGCGAACGGGCCCGCCGGATATGCGGAACACCGGGTTACATTTACAGTACACAAAAACGGGGGCCGCATCGGCACCCGTTCGATCTGGTTTATTATTTTTCCGGAAGGCTGACTCCCCAAAGGAATTCACCGATCAGTTTGTCTACCATCGGATGTTCATGAAGTCCGAAATGTGTGGCCTCCGGTTCTTCCACAATCAACTCGGTGAACTGGGAAGGGTCAATGATATCCCGGTTCCCATGTGCGCTGTGCAGCGAGACCAGACCATCACCTGCCTGCGGATCCGTTACAACACCCGCGATGGATAGGACCGGAACCTCTTTAGGGAATGCACCGCGGTTTTGCATCAAGAGTTCCAAGGCCTGAGAGGAAGGTTTCAGGTCAATCAGCGCCTCTCCATAATTATGTTCGAAATAATCTTCCCGATCGATGCCCTTAAATGGGCTGCCGATCGTGATCAGCTTCAGGGCACGAGGATATTGGCCGTTATCCCCGGCTGTTTCTAAAAAGTTGGTCAAGGCAAGTCCTCCCATGGAATGGCCGACGAGGTTCATCTCTCTTACCCCGTATCGGGCACGGAGTTCTCCCATGATGGATTTGAGCCATTGTGTCTGATCTGCCAATGTCGCCCGGTTATTTTGGAAGATGACCTGAATGAACGGGTTGGCCACACGCTTGGGAAGGGAGCCTCTGAATTGAATGTGCCCCTGATTGTCGACTCGGCACACCAGCGTTTTTTGACCCCATTTATATTCATCCATCCGTTTGAACATGGTGGAAAACGAACGGTCGCTTCCTTTATATCCATGGACAAAAACGGTTGGTACCATAATGCTTTGTTCAGCGGCTGTCTTTTTTCCTTCAAACAATTTAGGGCGGGAAAAGATAAGGCCGAAGATCAGTGCTGCGATGAAGAATAGACTAATGCCTGTATATTTCCTTTTCATGATTAACCCCCTCAAGTATACATTTCCATATTATCACAGAGTTAGCAATCCTGCAGGAGAAATTATGAAAAAAACGGGAAGCCTAAACAAAAATGTACATTTTCGGGCAAGAGTGCATAGGCTACATACAGGCAGAACAGCGAGGAGTGAGAACATGGACAGTAATTTCTTGCACTATTTTGCAGGCGGGAATACCGCAAAGGGCTTCTATAATTTATTTGATTCCAACCTGCAGGGGTTGGAACGTGTTTTTATTTTATCTGGGAAATCAAAGACGGCTAAATCCAGGCTGATTGAAAGGCTTGCGGAAGAGTGGGGAGGAAAGGGACATTCGCTGGAGGTTATCCATAGCGCCCATGATCACCACTCGCTGGATGGCTTGATCATCCGTAAGCTGGGCTTTGGAATTGTCGATGGGCATCCTCCGCGAGTCATCGGCAAGGAATTCGTCGGAGCGAGATGGGAAACCGTCGATTTGGAGGTGCTTGGGGCACAGCCGGGAATTGAAGACGGATCGGCGGAAGTGGATATTCTCAAGGAAGAGATCAACTCAGCATTGGAGACTGCATATGGGGCTTATGAAGAAGCGCTGAAGATCCATGATGACTGGGAAAGCATTTATATTGGACGCATGGATTTTCAGAAGGCCGATCGAGTGGCGGACCGGCTCATTAAAGATTTATTCGGACGGCAGGAAAAAGGGATCGAGTCGTGTACGAGAAGAAGGTTCCTCGGAGCGGCCACTCCTGCAGGAGCAGTTGATTTTGTCGAAAATCTCACCGAAGGGCTTTCCAGGCGCTTCTTCTTAAAAGGGCGGGCAGGCACCGGAAAATCGACCTTGCTGAAGAAAATTGCCGCAGAAGCAGAGAGGCGAGGATATGTAACAGAAATTTACCATTGCGGGTTTGATCCAAATAGTTTGGATATGGTGTTGGTAAGAGAGCTTGGATGGGCCATTTTCGACAGCACGGCTCCCCATGAATACTTCCCCGAACGTGAAGGGGATGAAATAGTGGATATGTATGAGCTCACGGTTGCACCCGGAACGGATGAAATGTTTGCCAAAGAGATTGCTGACATCGAAGCTGAATACAGGCGGAATATGACAGAAGCCAATAATTACCTGGCGGAAGCGAAACGCCTTCAGGACCAGCTGGAAATAAAGCTTGCCGAAGGGAAAGGCCGAACCTATCTGGACGATATCTTTGCTGACATCAATGGTGAAATTAAATTGTTGGCAAAGCAGGGTTTATTATAAAAGGCCCCTTACATATAAAGGGGTTTTTTCGCGTAAATCGAAAAAAATGTCGAAACTCCTCAAAATATATTTTCCCAATGCTGATCTTATTATAGAATAGTATTTAACACAGGTAACATTTTTGGGAGGTCGGCCTTTATGAACTGGAACGATTGCATCGAACGAACAAATACACATTCTGTCAAATGGTCTTTCTCAGATGAAGAGATCATTCCAATGTGCATAGCAGATATGGATTTTCAGGTGGCGCCGGCCATCATGGAGGCCATGAAGAAAAAATCGGAGCACGGAATTTATGGTTATACGACTTTTTGTGAGCGCTACTATGAAGCTGTAATGGGCTGGTGGAAAAAGCGCTTTGGTCTTCATCTTGAGAAAGAATGGATCACTTTCAGCCCAGGAATCATTCCAGGAGTCAATCTCTTGCTGCATTTGCTGACAGAGCCGGGCGATAAGGTCATTGTTCAAGATCCTGTATATTATCCTTTTTATACAAGTATTGATTTTCACGGATGTGAAGCAGTGAAAAACTCGCTTCTTTATGAAAATGGACGATATGAAATGGATTTTGAGGATTTGGATAGGAAAGCATCCGATCCAAAAGCAAAGGTGCTCATCCTATGCAGCCCTCATAATCCGGTTGGACGGGTGTGGACATTGGAGGAGCTGAGGCGGGTTGGCGAAATCTGCATGAAGCACGGCGTCTGGATCATATCCGATGAAATTCATGGGGATCTTGTATATAGACAAAACCGCCATATTCCTTTTTACCAAGCAGGAACAGATCTTCAACAAAGAAGCATCGTCTGCGCCGCTCCCAGCAAAACATTCAATATTGCGGGACTTCAAACCTCTATCATCATGATTGCCAATGAGGAATTGAGAAACAAATACAACGAAAAACTGATGCAGTTCGGGCTGATGCGCCCGAATGGATTTGGTGTGGAAGCCACCATTGCGGCCTATGAATCGAGTGAGTCCTGGCTGGAGGAGCTGTTGGATTATCTTGAAGGCAACCTTATGTATACGGAGAATTATTTTAAAACAAATATGCCTGAAATCAAGCCAGTTAAGCCGGAGGCAACCCACCTTGTCTGGCTGGATTGTACGGGGCTTGGAATGGAAGGGGAAGAGCTGTTTCAATTTTTCCTGAGGGAAGCAAAAATCAAATTTGATGAAGGCCATAAGTTCGGCGACAACGGAAAGGTCTTCCTCAGGATGAATATTGCCTGCCCGAGGGACAGGCTGGATACCGCCCTCAGAAGAATGCAGGAAGCAGTCCTCAGACTCAGGATGAAAAGGCATCAGGACCAGAAGTCCCCTGCCAAGCAATAAAAGAAATGGGGCAGCTGTTCAAAGTATGAATAGCTGCCAAACGGGTGATTAGATGATAACAATAAAGGAAATCGCAGATCTTGCAAACGTTTCCCGGACGACTGTGTCAAGGGTATTGAATAATTCGGGCTATGTCAGTGAAAAAGCGAGGCAAAGTGTTCTAAAGGTCATTGAAGAAACCGGTTATATCCCGAGCGCACATGCCAAAGCCCTCCGTACAAAACGTTCAAGGGTCATAGGCGTCATTTTGCCCAAAATCAGCACAGAAACATCAAGCCGGGTTGTAAATGGCATGAATGAGGTGCTGGCGGGAAGCGGCTATCAAATACTCCTGGCCAATACCAATCTGGATAAAGAAAAAGAAATAGAGTATCTCAAGCTGCTGCAAAGCAGGCAGGTGGACGGAGTGGTCCTTCTTGGTACAAATACGGAAAAAAAGCTTCAAAAAGAAATGAGAGAACTAAAGATCCCCGTCATTGTCGTGGGCCAAGAGCTTGCCGGGATACCTTCCATCGTATTTGATGATTATGGGGCAGCGAGAGAGTTGGCTGGATTATTTGTAGAAAAAGGATATCGCAGCATCGCCTTTATCGGAGTGGATGAGGCAGACCGGGCAGTCGGACTTATGAGGAAGAAAGGGTTCCTGTCCTTGTTGAATGAACACGGCATCTCCATTAAAGAATCTTGGATTCAAACCGGCGATTTTCCATTGAATCGGGTTATGAGGCTATGAGGAAGATTCTCAAAAACTCTAATGAAACTCCTGAAGCAGTATTTGCCGTCACCGACAGAATGGCGGTTGGCGCGCTTCGCCTGATGAAGGAAAAAGGATTGAAGGTGCCGGAGGATATTGCCATCGCAGGCATTGGCGCTTCAGAAATTTCCCGATATATTGAGCCATCTCTGACCACTGTCGAATACCAGAATGAGAAGGCAGGGATAGAGGCTGCGCAATGGATGCTGAAATTGGTGGAAAACGAAAAAATCTCGGAAAAATTACGGAAACTTGATTATAGACTTATTGTCCGTGATAGTTTATGATAAAAATGTAATGGCCATTAAAGCGATTACATTTGCTTTTATCCTATTGTGGAATCGATTCCACATAAAGAATTTACTATAATAACAGACAGGAGTGAAGAGGATGTCAGAAAACAGCCGGATCGCACAGGAATTGATTGATGCCGTTGGAGGAAGCGACAATGTTATCTCTGTTGCCCATTGTGCTACAAGGCTCAGGATTATGGTTGCCGATAAGGAAAAGATCGACCAGGCGCAGGTGGAAAGTATCGATAAGGTAAAGGGTGCATTCTATAATTCCGGGCAATACCAGGTCATCTTCGGAACAGGAACAGTCAATAGAATATATGATGAAGTCACCAAGCTTGGCTTGGAAGGAGCAACAAAAGATGAATTGAAAAAGGAAGCAGCGAAAAGCGGGAACGCCTTTCAGCGTGCGATCCGCTCGTTTGGGGATGTCTTTGTTCCGATTATCCCGGCTCTTGTTGCCACAGGTTTATTCATGGGGGTCCGCGGACTTGTCATGCAGGAACAAATCCTCGGTTTATTCGGCCTGACACCGGGGGATATTTCGGAAAACTTTATTCTTTTTACCCAGGTACTGACGGATACAGCCTTTATTTTCTTGCCGGCTCTTGTGGCCTGGTCCACATTCAGGGTTTTTGGAGGAAATCCCACTATTGGGCTAGTGCTCGGACTGATGCTGGTCAGCCCTGCACTTCCAAATGCGTGGGCGGTTGCCGGGGGTGACGCCGATCCAATCAAGTTTATGGGCTTTATCCCGGTTGTCGGCTATCAAGGTTCTGTCCTCCCTGCCTTCATTGCCGGAATTGTGGGAGCGAAATTAGAGAAGTGGATTCGGAAAAGGGTTCCTGAAGCACTTGATTTGATTGTTACGCCATTTTTAACACTGCTGATCATGATCACTTTGGCCCTGTTTGTCATCGGACCTATTTTCCATAGCCTTGAAGAAGTCATTCTGAACATTACGGTAGCCGTTCTTTCTTGGCCGTTGGGCCTGAGCGGGCTCTTGATCGGTGCGCTGAATCAGGTCATCGTCATCACAGGAGTGCACCATATATTCAACCTTTTGGAAATACAGCTTCTTGAAAAATTCAGCTTCAACCCGTATAACGCCATTGTTACTTGCTCTGTTGCAGCACAAGGCGGCGCAGCTCTGGCTGTCGGATTGAAGACAAAATCGAAAAAATTAAAAGCATTGGCGCTGCCTTCTTCGCTTTCTGCTTTCCTTGGCATTACCGAGCCGGCCATTTTCGGGGTGAACCTGCGCTATATGAAGCCATTTGTAGCCGGGTTGGTAGGAGGAGGCGTCGGCGGATTCCTGGCTTCCCTTTTAGGCCTGAAAGCGACAGGCATGGCGATTACCGTTATCCCTGGGACCCTGCTTTACCTAAATGGGCAGATTCTCCTTTACTTGCTTGTAAACCTCGTGGCGATTTCAGTTGCATTCGTGCTGACATGGATGTTCGGATTCAGTGACAAGCAGCTTGAGCAAGTGAAGAGCGCTGCGTAACATTGAGAAAAAACTTTTTTCATAGAATCATAGAAGGAGAAGTCATCCATGATCAAGCATAACCGGCTTATGCAGGAAGCATACGAAAGGGAGGAACGGGAGCGGCACGTCGTTTCGTCTGATCCATTCAGGCTTTCATACCATCTGATGCCACCTGTGGGGCTGCTGAATGACCCGAACGGATTCATTTATTTTCAAGGGGCATATCATGTTTTCTACCAGTGGAACCCTTTTGAAACAGGACATGGAGCCAAGTTTTGGGGACATTACCGTTCAAGCGATCTGATCAGCTGGAAAGAAGAACCGATTGCCCTTGCCCCGGATGAGTGGTACGACAAGAACGGGTGTTATTCAGGAAGCGCAGTGGAACATGATGGCAAGCTTTATATCTTTTATACAGGAAATGTAAAGGATGAAGACGGAAAGCGTTCTTCCTACCAATGTCTTGCCGTGTCCGAAGATGGTGTCACATTTGAGAAAAAAGGGCCCGTCATCCATGTGCCCGCCGGCTATACAGCACATTTCCGGGATCCAAAGGTATGGAGGGAGCATGGCGTTTGGCATATGGTGCTTGGGGCCCAGAACTCAGATCTGCAGGGGGAAGCAGTGCTATTTCGGTCTGCAAACCTCACCGATTGGGAGTTTGTTGGCCCCATTGCTGGCAGCGGCATTAGCGGCCTTGGAGACTTTGGCTACATGTGGGAATGTCCGGATATGTTCAAGCTCGGGGATAAAGATGTGCTGATCGTATCCCCGCAAGGTCTGGAGCCTGATGGTACCCTTTATCAAAATTTGTTTCAATCAGGCTATTTCATCGGTAAATGGGATTCAAAATCCCATAAATTGTGTCATGGTTCTTTTACTGAACTGGACCGCGGATTTGATTTCTATGCTCCTCAAACCACCCTTGATGCAAATGGCAAAAGATTGATGTTTGCATGGATGGGAATAACGGATGCCCAAGAACAGGATCAGCCTACTGTTAAAAATGAATGGATCCATGCCCTCACCATGCCAAGGGAGCTGATTCTTGCTGGCGGGAGGATTTACCAGAAGCCTGTGGAAGAGTTGAAGGCGCTGAGGGCAAACCCGGTTGAGTACAGGGAGGTCTCCCTAAAAGGGGACGGTCCCAGCAAATTTGAAGGAATAGGCGGGATTACCGCGGAATTAATTTTCAGCTTTCCGAAAGGGGTTCGAGGCACTTTCGAACTGATCATCCGGGAAAATGTGAGACTTCAATATGATCCGAACACCCAAACCTTCACCCTGGAAAGGAAAACCTTTAAAGGGGACGGCGAGGAAACACGTCAATGCACACTGGAAGAGCTTGAGACTATTCATGTTTTTCTTGATACTTCATCTATTGAAGTGTTCCTGAATGGCGGGACTGAAGTGTTTACTTCGCGTTTTTTTCCCGATCCTGACGTCACTTCCATTGTGATGCAAAGTGAAAAGCAGGAAGAGTGCACAATTCAAAAATGGGACCTCCAGCCCTTTGCCTTGGAGAAGGGGACAGACGCATAGTCTGTCTCTTTTTTGTTGTTCTGTTTTATGCAGGGGAAACATTCTGTCCTTTGTATATAAACATCTAAAGTGGTTTATGGTATAGTATATATGGAAGTTGAATGGTTTATTTTTTAATGTCTTCCTACAGAGGACAGTTGTATATAAAGCGTTTACACAAAAATGGACAATTGATGGAGGTCAAGAACATGTCAAATGTATTGGAACAATTTCTTTCTGAAAATCTGGACAGCCTGAGGGAGCAGGGCCTTTACAATGAAATTGATACGGTGGAAGGTCCAAATGGCCCCATCATCACCATCAACGGCAAAGAGCTTATCAATCTGTCTTCCAACAATTATCTTGGGCTGGCGACAGACGACCGGCTGAAAGAAGCAGCGGTTGAGGCCGTCAGGGAATGGGGTGCAGGAGCAGGAGCCGTGCGTACAATAAATGGAACGCTGGGTCTGCATGTAAAATTGGAAGAAACCATTGCTCGCTTTAAAGGAACTGAAGCGGCCATCTCTTTCCAATCAGGCTTCAATTGCAACATGGCGGCCATTTCCGCTGTCATGGACAAAAATGATGCGATTCTGTCGGATGAATTGAACCATGCATCCATCATCGACGGATGCAGGCTGTCCAAGGCGAAAATCATCCGTGTCAATCATTCCGATATGGATGACCTGCGCAAAAAGGCCAAGGAAGCAAAGGAGTCTGGGCAATATAACAAAGTCATGGTCATTACCGATGGCGTTTTCTCCATGGACGGGGATGTAGCGAAGCTTCCTGAAATCGTTGAAATTGCAGAAGAGTTCGATCTGATTACGTATGTGGACGATGCTCACGGTTCGGGGGTGCTCGGCAAGGGCGCCGGTACTGTAAAACACTTCGGACTTCAGGATAAGGTTGATTTCCAAATCGGCACCCTTTCAAAAGCGATCGGAGTGGTCGGAGGATACGTTGCCGGCAAAAAAGAACTGATTGACTGGCTGAAAGTAAGATCCCGTCCATTCCTGTTCTCGACTGCCGTCACCCCTGCGGACGCTGCAGCAGCCACAAAAGCGATTGAGCTGCTGATGGAGAGCACAGAGCTTCACGACCGTCTGTGGGAGAACGGAGATTACCTGAAAAAAGGCCTGAAACAGCTGGGCTTTGATATTGGCAACAGTGAAACGCCGATCACACCTTGCATCATCGGAGAAGAAAAAGCTACCCAAGCATTCAGCAAGCGTCTGTATGAAGAAGGGGTATACGCAAAATCCATCGTTTTCCCGACTGTACCTAAAGGAACGGGCCGCGTCCGGAATATGCCAACTGCTGCCCATACGAAGGAAATGCTGGATCGTGCCATTGCCATCTATGAAAAAGTAGGCAA
This sequence comes from Bacillaceae bacterium, assembly GCA_036516555.1. Lineage (GTDB taxonomy): Bacteria > Bacillota > Bacilli > Bacillales > Bacillaceae_C > DATBUB01. The sequence continues at coordinate 1,232 of DATBUB010000162.1, read as the reverse complement.
GGAAATGGGAATCATCTAATACTCGCATTTGGCGCATCTCACTGCGCCGCCATCAGGAGGAACAGGTATGAAAAAAATATTGGTAACGGGTTCTCTTGGCCAAATTGGCTCAGAGCTTGTAATGAAATTGCGAGACATCTATGGCGAAAACAATGTCATAGCTACCGATATACGAAAAACAGACAATAAAGTGGTTACATCCGGTCCATTTGAGATTCTGGATGTAACCGACGGCAACAGAATGTTTGAGCTTGCCAAGCAATATAAGACGGACACCATCATTCACCTGGCGGCCCTTCTGTCTGCAACAGCGGAGGCAAAACCGCTTCTTGCCTGGAATTTGAATATGGGCGGACTCGTGAATGCCTTGGAAACAGCAAGGGAACTGGGCATGAAATTTTTCACGCCAAGCTCAATAGGTGCATTTGGCCCTTCGACACCAAAGGATCAAACTCCTCAGGACACAATCCAGCGTCCAACGACCATGTACGGAGTGAACAAAGTGGCCGGCGAGCTGCTTTGTGACTATTACTATTCGAAATTTGGCGTGGATACCCGAGGCGTCCGTTTTCCGGGACTGATTTCCTATGTGGCTCCTCCGGGAGGCGGGACAACAGATTATGCGGTCGATATTTATTATCAGGCCGTCGAAAAGGGAAGCTACACATCTTTTATCGACCAAGGGACTTACATGGATATGATGTATATGCCGGATGCCCTGAACGCCATCATCGATCTGATGGAGGCCGACCCATCGAAGCTGAAGCATCGCAATGCATTTAACATCACAGCCATGAGCTTTGAACCGGAGGAAATCGCTGCTGAAATCCGCAAGCATATACCAGGTTTTGTCTTGAAATATGAAGTCGATCCTGTCCGCCAGGCGATTGCAGACAGCTGGCCCAACTCCATAGATGCAACCGCGGCGAAGGAAGAATGGGGTTTCAAAGCAGAGTACGACCTGCCGAAAATGACAGCCGACATGCTGGAAAAGATAAAAGTAAAATTGGATATTGCCAACTGATGCTGTCGTGCGAAGAGTCTTCGCACGATTTTTTTATTCGGGAGGTGCTAGTGTTAACTTTGGTGAGGCGGTGCGCAAATCGGATATCAGGCGCCTGTTTTCTCACATAATACCCGGCAATCCGCACATCCTCGGTGTTCCTCAAAAAATCATGGCGGGTAAGGACAAAAAGGGTCGAGTCCGCACATAAAAGCAATGCCACTGCCTT
>DATBUB010000161.1:0-4662 GCA_036516555.1 Bacillaceae bacterium | reverse complement strand
ATTTGCCTGTGCAATCGGGATCAAGCGATATTTTGAAAATCATGGCGCGGAAATATACACGTGAACAGTTCCTGGAACTAGTCCGCAAAATCAAGGCGGCCATCCCGGATGTGTCCTTGTCAACAGATATCATCGTCGGTTTTCCAAATGAAACGGACGAGCAATTTGAAGAGACTCTCTCTCTTTACCGTGAAGTCGGCTTTGAAATTGCGTATACATTCATTTATTCTCCGCGGGAAGGTACGCCTGCCGCAAAAATGAAGGACAATGTACCTATGGAAGTGAAAAAGGAACGCCTTCAAAGACTCAACCATTTGGTGAATGAACTGTCGCGCGATGCAATGAAAAAATATGAAGGCCAGGTTGTTGAAGTGCTGGTGGAGGGTGAAAGCAAAAACAACCCGGATGTACTTGCTGGCTACACAAGAAAAAATAAACTGGTTAACTTCAAGGGTCCAAAATCTGCCATCGGCAAGCTTGTCACAGTTAAAATAAAATCAGCTAAAACGTGGACATTGGATGGAGAAATGGTGGAAGTATTAGAACCGGCAGAGGTGAATTGACGTGGAAAAGAAGTATACAAAAGACGATATTTTGGAACAGGCATATGAATTGGCAAAAATGATTGCCGAAACAGAGGAAGTTGATTTCTTCAAACGTGCCGAAGCACAAATAAATGAAAACCAGACTGTGCGTGAAATGATCGCCAGCATTAAAAGCCTTCAAAAGCAGGCAGTGAATTTCCAGCATTACGGCAAGGAAAGGGCTTTGCAGCTCGTTGAAGAGAAGATCGAAAAATTGGAAGATGAACTGGATCAAGTTCCGATAGTACAGGAATTCAAGCAGTCACAGACGGATGTAAATGATTTGCTTCAATTGGTTGCTTCTGCCATCTCCAATAAGGTGACAGACGAAATCATTGCATCGACCGGCGGAGATCTTTTAAAAGGCGAAACTGGTTCGAAAATCAAAAACAGCCCATCAAGCTGTTCATAACTGTTATAGGGGCTGTCCAGAAAACCAGTGCAACTGGATTTTCTGGACAGCCTCTCTCTATGTATGGAAAATGTAAAAAATAGTTTAATCAAAAAAGTGATGTTAACGGCGTTCTATTGCTCTCCGTTCCGGCGACCGCTTTCCGCTTGCATGGCTTCATCCGCCTCAGCCCGTGCCTCGCGGGGGCTTAAGGTTGATGTCATTACCGCAGGACATTGAATAAGCTTTCTCGAATGCATCGCACGAAGGAAATGCAAAGCATTTTCGAGGAGTCTCGCGCCTGCACTGCAAGCAAGAAGAAGCGAGCGGCTGAAACAGCAACCGCATTCAACTATTGCAGAAAAAAGCATGAAGCAGCAGGATACTGCTGCTTCATTTTAGATTCATTGGACAGCCCGTTTTCTGTGTCATTCAAAAACCTCTTCTTATCTATCTATATGATGCGGGCACACGCTTCAGGAATTTAGGCACACTGGTCTGCCAGGATGCATACGATGAAGTGAAACATGAATGAGGAGGGTTCGCTCGAATGGCAGAATATAGAGAGATTATTACAAAAGCGGTCGTCGCCAAGGGGCGGAAGTTTACGCAATGCAATAATGCGATCAACCCGCAGCATCAACCTTCGAGCATTTTAGGCTGCTGGATTATCAACCATAAATATGAAGCGCGAAAGGTCGGCAAAACCGTCGAGGTTTCCGGTTCATTTGATGTTAATGTTTGGTATTCCCATCATGATAATTCTCGGACTTCAGTCGCAAACGAACGGATTGATTACAAAGATGTAATCAAACTTAAATACCGTGATCCAGATTGTCTGGATGACAGGGTCGTGGTGGCAAAAGTCCTTCAACAGCCTAACTGTGTCGAAGCGGTTATATCAAAAAACGGAAACAAAATACTTGTCAACTCTGAAAGGGAATTTCTGGTTGAAGTCATTGGTGAAACCAAGGTATGCGTAGCCATCCACCAGGATGACTGCCATTGCGATGATGACAATTGGGATGATGAATTGGACGACAAGGAATTTGAGGAAATCAATCCGGATTTCCTGGTCGCCCACGAAGAAGAGTAATGCCCGGGAAGCACAGCCTTCCCGGTTTTTCTTTTTGCCTTGGGTTTGGAAGAATGATAGGGTACCTGATAATATGATATACTTATTCACAAAGATTGATGTACGGAAAGGATTTTTAGCATGCAGTCATATACGCCGATGATACAGCAATATTTACGGATAAAGGCAGAATATAAGGATGCCTTTTTGTTTTTCCGCCTGGGGGATTTTTATGAAATGTTTTTTGATGATGCCGTCATGGCTTCACAGGAACTGGAAATCACTCTGACAAGCAGGGATGGCGGTACGGAAGACCGTATTCCCATGTGCGGCGTTCCCTACCATTCTGCTGCAGGATATATCGAGCAGCTGATTCAAAAAGGGCATAAAGTCGCTATTTGTGAACAGACAGAAGATCCCAAGCAGGCTAAGGGGGTTGTCAGGAGAGAGGTCGTCCAGCTCATAACACCCGGAACCGTCATGGAAGGAAAAGGGCTGTCTGACAAAGAAAACAATTACATAGCTGCTTTAGCGCAGCTGGATTCTTCCTCCTGGAGCATAGCGTATAACGATTTATCGACAGGTGAAAATAAAGCTTCTGTCCTTGGCCCGTCTGAAGAAGTCCTGATCAATGAGCTCGCCACCATCGGAGCCAAGGAAATTGTTGCCGCCTCCTCAGCCGATCAAGACCTGTTGGAGAAAATCAGGGAGCGCTGCCAGGCCGTTCTTTCGATAGAGGATCGTTCAGACAGCCTCGAAGAGTTCAGCGATGTGCTCACCAGCCTTCCAAATGAAGAGCACCAGATGGCTGCCAGGCGCCTCCTTCACTATTTAAAAAGGACACAAAAGCGCAGTCTGGAACATCTGCAGCCTTTTACCCCATACGAAATCAGCCAATATATGAGAATCGATTTCTATTCCAAAAGGAACCTGGAACTGACCGAATCCATTCGCGGCCAAGGCAGAAAAGGAACCCTTCTCTGGCTGTTGGACGAGACCTCCACGGCCATGGGCGGCAGACTGCTGAAACAATGGATTGACAGGCCGCTGATCAGCAGGAAGGCCATCGAAAGAAGATTGGATATCGTAGAAACGATGATTGGGCATTATTTTGAAAGAATGGAACTCAAAAACCTCCTGAAAGGCGTTTATGATTTGGAAAGGCTCGCTGGGAGGGTTGCGTTCGGGAACGCAAATGCCAGGGATTTCATCCAGCTCAAGAAATCTCTTTATCAAATTCCGGCCATCCGGCAGCTTGTGGAAAGGATGGGCAATGAGGAAGCCGCGAAACTGGCTGTGCGCCTTGATCCTTGTGATGATTTGACCAGCCTGCTGGAGGAAGCCATCATGGAGAATCCGCCCATTTCCTTGAAGGAAGGCGGGATCATCAAAGACGGTTTTCATCAAGAACTTGATACATATAGGGATGCCAGCCGAAACGGCAAGACGTGGATTGCCGAACTGGAACGTGAGGAAAGAGCCAAAACGGGGATCAAATCCTTGAAAGTGGGCTATAATCGTGTGTTTGGCTATTATATTGAAGTTACCAGGGCAAACATTCACCTCTTGGAGGAAGGCCGCTATGAAAGAAAGCAGACCCTGACGAATGCAGAAAGGTTCATTACCCCCGAATTGAAAGAGAAAGAAGCTTTGATTTTGCAGGCGGAAGAAAAATGTGTGGATCTGGAATATGAGTTATTCTTGCAAATCCGGGAAACGGTCAAAACATATATTCCAAGGCTCCAGGAGGTTGCCCAGGCAGTCAGTGAATTGGATGTATACCAAAGTTTCGCTGAAGTAAGCGATCAGAGGCATTATACAAAACCTGAATTTAATGTAAACCGGGAGATCAAAATCCATGACGGGAGGCATCCTGTTGTTGAAAAGGTGCTGGGATCGCAAGAATATGTGCCGAATGACTGCCTTATGGATGAAGAGAGGAATGTACTTCTTATTACTGGACCGAACATGTCCGGTAAAAGCACGTATATGCGTCAAATCGCCTTGACGGCCATCATGGCGCAGATTGGCTGTTTTGTACCTGCATTGGAGGCAAGCCTTCCAGTATTTGACCAGGTGTTTACAAGAATTGGGGCCGCCGATGATTTGATCTCCGGCCAAAGCACCTTTATGGTAGAAATGCTGGAAGCCCGCAATGCGATTGCAAACGCCACTCAGAACAGCCTGGTCTTGTTTGACGAAATTGGCCGCGGGACTTCCACCTACGACGGGATGGCACTGGCCCAGGCGATCATTGAATATATCCATGACCGTATCGGGGCCAAGACGTTTTTCTCCACGCATTATCATGAGCTTACTTCACTGGAGTCACAGCTTTCCAAGCTGAAAAACATTCATGTCAGTGCCGTGGAGCAAAACGGAAGGCTTGTGTTTCTCCATAAGGTAATGGATGGAGCTGCTGATAAGAGCTATGGAATCCACGTCGCTGAGCTTGCAGAGCTGCCAAGCGAATTGATTGCCCGGGCTGATGAAATTTTAAGCGAGCTGGAAGCCAATCATGCCAGACCAGTTGTACAAAAAGGACAAAAGGAAAAAACAAAGCAGAAGCAAGCAATTGCGTCTGCCGCCGAACAGCTTTCTTTTTTCAGCGA
>DATBUB010000160.1:0-3667 GCA_036516555.1 Bacillaceae bacterium | reverse complement strand
GTTCCATCTGCGATAAAATAATCGTTGAGCTCAATGGCTCTGGATCGTATTCCCCCAATGGGAAAAAGCCCGTCGTTTTCCAATAGCGAGCGGTTGATTTTTTCAAGCAGGCTGGCTATCCGTGCTTCCTTCTTAATATTGTCCGTATATTCCACGATGATATGAGGCATGGAACCTCTCTCCTTTTCTCATCTGGTCTTTTCAACGCCGATTCCAAAAACGGCATCTCCGACAATGGTATTGGCCAGTCTCCCCAGCCCCTCGATTTCGGTTATCACTTCATCCCCTTCGGTGACATTGACAGTCCCCTTCGGTGTCCCCGTCAAAATGATGTCATTTTCATTCAGGGTCATGAAGCTGCTCAAATATTCAATGAGGGCAGGGATATCGAAAACCATGTCACGGGTTGAGCCTTCCTGCTTCAGCTCCCCGTTTACATACGTGCGGAGGGCAAGATTCATCGGATCGGCAATATCTCCGGCATCTGTGAACCAAGGTCCGATCGGTGTGCAGCCGTCTCGGTTCTTCACCCGCAAGTTAGGGCGGTAATAATTTTCCAGATAGTCGCGGATGGCATAATCATTGGCAATGGTATAGCCCGCCACATAGTCATAGGCCTCCTCCCGTTTGATGCCTTTGCCTTTTTTCCCGATCACCACTGCCAGTTCACACTCATAATGCATATAGGTGACATCCGCCGGCCTTCTTGTAAAAGCCCGGTGTCCGGCCAAACTATTGGGCCCTTTCAGGAAAACAAGCGGTTCTTCCGGCGCTTTGAATTCCAATTCATTGGCGTGGTCAGCATAATTCAGCCCGAGAGCAAAGATCGTTCCCGGCTCAACAGGCGGGAGCCAAACCACTTCCTCTTCCAGCACGGGCCGTCCGTCTGAAAGCATGATGACTCCGTCTTTTTCAAACGCCTCATGTATGGCATCGAAGCAGGCTATTCGCGCCTTCCTCATCCTTCCTCTCCTCCTTCTTCCGAAAGAACGGTATTCTCCAGGAATCCAATCCCCGAAACTTCAATCCGGACAAAGTCTCCCGCTCTTGCCAGCGGAGCACCCTCAGGGATACCTGCGAGAAGAATGTCTCCCTTATCCAGTGTCATGAACTCGGTAATATCCTGTATTAGCTGGGGAATCGGGCGTATAAGGTTCCGGGTATTATTCTCCTGCTTCAACTCTCCGTTGATCCAAACACGAATATCAAGATCGCCGGCATGTTTGATTTCATCCTTTCCAATCAAGGCAGGGCCAACCGGGCAAAAACCATCCCGAGCTTTTTCTTTGATGGCGGGACGGAAAAAACTCTCATGCGGAATGCTGACATCATTGGCGATGGTATAGCCTTCGATAAAGTCCATGGCCTCTTCCGCTTTTACGCGTACTGCCTTTTTCCCGATGACCACCCCCAATGCTGCACCCATTTCCAATTCAGCATTCCCGGGGGGCAGGGGAATAGGCGCCCCGTTTTCACTCACTGTATTGGCCGGTTTAATATAAAGGACGGGTGCCGTTGGAGCTTCTTTGTATGGCGGTTTGTCCAGCTGCTCCCGGATTCCTTCAAGCTGCCCGCGATAATTCAGGAGCACCCCGTAGATCGTTCCTCTGACTTTCATTCGCTCACCTTTCATGGACCTCACTCCATTCAATAAAAGTGAAAAGCCCCGGTTGTTCCCTATAAAAGGAAACAGCCGGGAAAGCTTCACGTAATTGTTCTATACTTGCCTTCAAAATAGGCCAGCGGTTCTCCATCCTGGACACGCAGGTCCGTCACTTCCCCAATATAGAGCGTATGGTCCCCCGCCACCACAGCCTGCTGAACAGTACATGTGATATTGACGAGAGCATCTTGGATCACTGGCATATCGTTGAAGTCATCAAACTCCACCGTGCGCTCTTCCTTGATCTGCCCGGCAAAATAGGCGGACAACTCCTGCTGCCCTTCATTCAGCACACTGACGGCGAAAAAGCCTGTTTCCTTGATGAGCTTATTCATATTTGCCCTCTCGCCGATGGAAACCAAAACGAGCTTCGGGCTTAGAGAAACTGACATAAAAGCATTGGCGGTCATCCCATGGACCGTGTCGCCTAGCCGGGTAGTAATGACGGTTACGCCGGTGGCAAACTTGCCCATCGCTGTCCTGAACAGGCGGTCTTCCAATGTCATCATTCCTTTCCTGGTAAAAAAACTGCTCCATCAGATGATAAATTCCGGTTTCCTCTGTTCCAGCTTTGGCTTCCCTGTCTCCAGCATCTCCCCTGTTCCAATATCAAGCACGGCCGACGCCTCATTGAACCAGCAATCGGGTGCTTCGTGGCCCCAGAAGGTCTGCCTTCTCGGATCGTTGATGTCCCAGCGGATGGGCTTGAAATCCGGATCGCTTGTCAAATAATCGCCGTTGTACAATTCAATGCGGTGCCCGTCGGGATCGCGGAGATAGAGGAAAAAGGCGTTTGAGAGTCCGTGGCGCCCAGGGCCTCTTTCGATGTTTTTCCCGTACCCCATGGAAGCCAATACGTCGCAAGCATGGATAATGGCAAGCGGATCAGGGAGCCAAAAGCCCGTATGGTGAAGGCGCGGTCCCTCCCCATTCATGAAGGCCTGGTCATGGACCGTTTGTTTCCGGTGCAGCCATGCTGCCCAAATCCTGTCCTCTTCCGTGGCAGTATATTCCGAACAGGCAAAGCCCAGCTCCTTTCTATAAAAGTCATAGGCGGCTTCGACATCCCGGACCATGCAATTGAAATGGTCGATCCGCTGCACCCTTGCCCCGCGGTACAAATCATACCGCTGGATAAGACGTTCCACTTGATCCATCTTTACGAAAAACTCTACCGGAAGCCCTGATGGATCCTGCACCCGGAGTGCTCTGCCAACCGCACGCTGCTCTCCTGCCTCCATCCATTTGGTTTTAAATCCCTTGGAAACAAAAAGCTCTGACAACGCTTCCAAATCTGCCTCTGAAGACACCTTGTAACTTAGCGCTTCCACGGCCGGCTTTTCCGCTTTTTTCAGCAGCAGGCTGTGGTGATTGCATTCTTCCAGTCCTCTTAGATACAAATGTTCCTCGTCTGACTCTGTTTCAATAAATCCCAATGCATCCACATAAAACTTTCGGGATGCTTCCAAATCCGTTACGTGCAGTACTGTTCTGGCACAGCGAATAATGTTGATGCCCACGATTTCCCCTCCCTACACACCTGCAAATTTAGGCTTGGAGCTTCCATCCATATTCAGAAAATCCTGAATGAGGTTTTTGTAGCGATCTTTCTCATATCCTTCAAAATAGGTCATGCCCATGCGGACAGGATCCCCGAAGAAATAATATTCATAATGCATCTGTCTGCTGCCGAAGGCGCTCATCGTGATATCCCATGCCAGCCTGAAAAGTTGTACTTTCTCATAGCCCTCCAGATTTTTGCCTTGGAGTCCCCGGTGGATGACGGCTCCGATATCTTCATTTTCAAAGTCTGCCTGTGTCGGAATGCCCATCAGGCCGGTTGATCAAAACCGAACAGCAGTTTTTCTGGTAGGCCTAAGCTCCAGCCCTCGCTGGTCAGGCTAAAACCTTCCTGCTTGAGCATGCGGGCCTGTTTGTAAGTGAGCTGCCCCAGACTCATGCAGGCACTGAGGGTAGTCAGTGCAAGCAGCAGACAAGCAGTTT
>DATBUB010000159.1:0-2376 GCA_036516555.1 Bacillaceae bacterium | reverse complement strand
ATAGCATATGGGAATCCCGGAGCCTCCATGGAGCAAATCATGGATGCGGCAAAGCGTGCGGACGCCCATGGATTCATCATGGAGCTTCCTGACGGATATGATACGGTTTTGGGTGAGCGGGGCATGGGCCTTTCAGGGGGGCAAAAGCAGAGGATTGCCATAGCCCGTGCCATTTGCCTGGATCCGAGCATCCTCATCTTGGACGATGCCACAAGCGCGGTGGATATGGAGACCGAGTTCAAGATCCAGGGGGAGCTCAGGGAAGTGATGAAGGGCCGGACTACCTTCATCATAGCCCATCGAATCTCTTCGCTGAAACATGCAGACGAAATTCTTGTCCTCGAAGAGGGCAGGATCGTAGAGCGGGGGACACATGGAGAACTTCTGAAAAACGGCGGTCCGTACGAAAGGATTTACCATATCCAATTTAAAGATCAAAAAGCCATATTGCAGGGTCAGAGAGGGTGAGGCGGCATAATGGATAAGAAAAATAAAGTGAATCCGCTTGTTTTGGAAAGGTTCAGGTATTCAACGGACCAGGTGATCGACAAGCCTTTTAACTGGAAACAGATGATGCGCCTCATCGGATATTTGAGGCCATATTCAAAGAATCTTTTGCCCGCATCCATCCTTGCGGTGCTCGTCACAACTGCAGTCAGGCTCATTATTCCGATCCTGATCGGGAAGTATGCACTGGATAAGGCGATTAGGGAAAAAAGTGATTATTCCTATCTGATGATCGTTGTTGCCATCATCGCCGGACTGTATGTCCTTTCTTACGCGGCAAATATCTTTCGGATCAAGTGGAGCTATGAGCTGGGGCAGGGTGTTATCTATGATTTGAGGAAGCATGTCTTTACTCATGTGCAGGGGTTATCCCACCGCTTCTTTGATCAAAGATCGGCAGGTTCCATTTTGGTCAGGATCATGAATGACACGAATTCTCTCCAAGAACTGTTTACGAATGGTGTCATCAATATTTTTATGGATTTGCTGATGCTCTTCGGAGTCATATTTATTTTATTCACACTCAGTCCCCAGCTGACTCTGGCCGTCTTAGTCATATTGCCTGTCATGTTCCTGATTTCAACAAAATTAAGGAAAAATATCCGCCGATCCTGGCAGTATATGAGAATCAAGCAGGCCACTCTTAACTCACATTTAAATGAGAGCATACAGGGAATCCGCGTAACGCAAAGCTTTACACAGGAAAAAGAAAATATGGCATTTTTCAACGGCATCAATCATGAAAACTTCGAGGCATGGAGGATTGCTACAAAGAAAAGTGCCGTATTCCGGCCGCTGGTCGAGCTGACCAATGCAGTTGGATCCGCTGTCCTCATCTGGTATGGGGCGCACCTCATACAGGAAAGCAATATTACACTGGGGGAGTTTGTTTCGTTTGCATTTTACCTGGGGATGTTTTGGGAGCCCATTTCGCGTCTCGGCCAGGTTTATAATCAGCTCCTCATGGGAATGGCATCTTCTGAGAGGATATTTGAATATTTGGATGAGCAGCCCATTGTCAATGAGAAAAAAGGTGCCGCCCGACTGGCGGATATTGCGGGCAAAATTAATTTCGACGATGTGGAATTCTCTTATGATGATAAAAGGAAGGCTCTGAAAGGGATTATGCTCGAAATGAAACCTGGCCAGACGATCGCTCTTGTTGGCCATACTGGATCAGGGAAATCCACCATTGCCAATTTAATCAGCCGGTTCTATGATCCGACCTCTGGTTCAGTCAAAATTGACGGGCATGATTTGAGGGATGTATCCCTTCAAAGCTTGCGCAGGCAGATCAGCGTGGTTCTCCAGGACACCTTCATCTTTTCTGGAACAATCATGGAGAATATACGGTTCGGAAGGCCGGGTGCCTTAGATGAGGAAGTGAAGGCGGCTGCAAAGGCTATCGGTGCCGACAAATTCATCAACAATCTTCCGAATGGCTTTGAAACTGAAGTCGAAGAAAGAGGGAATATCCTATCTGTCGGTGAGCGACAGCTGTTGTCCTTTGCCAGGGCGCTGCTGGCGGATCCCCGGATCATCATCCTTGATGAAGCGACCGCCAGTATCGATACCGAAACGGAGGTCCAGATTCAGCACGCCCTCAAGACACTGTTAAAGGGTAGGACTTCCATCATCATTGCTCACAGGCTGTCCACCATACGGGAAGCCGATAAGATTTTTGTTCTGGATCATGGACGGATCATCGAGGAAGGAAATCATGAAGAGCTGATGGGGTTCCAGGGAGAATACTACCGGCTCGTCAAAGCACAGTTTAAGGTGCTGGATGCCATGTAACGCAAAGAAAAGGATGTGCCATTTGGCACATCCTTTTGTTATTTAATCTCGAGCTCTCCTGTAAGTTCAAAG
>DATBUB010000158.1:0-4104 GCA_036516555.1 Bacillaceae bacterium | reverse complement strand
ATTTTGCTCCTTCATTGGATTTTAACCCTCCCTTGGAGGTGAGTAACTTCTTCTTCAAAAACATATAAATCGTATATATAGCAACAACAATTAACGGAACAAATATATATAATTGAAAAAGTGGAATCACCAGCAAACATAAAATGAAAGAGATTAACGATGCCCACCACGCCGATGTGTTCTTCCTAAATAATTTAACGCCCGCTGCCATTGAAAGAACATAAACTAGAATCCCAAGAGAAGTCGGTATAAACAAAATATCATCAAACGATAGTGACAAAGCCTTTGTAACTAAAACCCCTGCAACCGAAAAACAGATAACAAACAGTACCATCTTTCTTGGAATTTGAGTAGTTACATGCAGTCTTGAAAAAAATTTTGGAAAAGCGCCATCCCTGCTTAATGAATATCCTAATTGAGTTAGACTGGCTACAAAAGCATTCGACGTCCCTGTACAAATAATTAATGCTAAAACACCCGTGACGACTTTCGCACCTACGCCCACTGTATCTTCCATTATTACACTAATAGGAGATAGGTTGCTTTCTTGACTGCCATACGTGGCCGTACCAATAGTGACAAGGCTTAATGCTAAAAATAATAATCCAATGACAACTGCACTAACAACTGCCCCTTTGACAATATCTTTTTCTGGCCTTTTAAAGTACTCAGCCAGACTACAAATCGCCTCCCAACCGAAAAATGACCAAAAGATAACTGTTATAGCACTCCCGACAGAAAACCATCCATTTGGGGCAAAGGGAATAAAATTCCCCCATTGTATTCTTGGAAACGATACAAATACAGCTGCCACTAAAAGAATCAGTAATAAAGAACTTAACATCAATGCAACTTTACCACTGACATTCACACCGTAATAATTGGAAATACCTGCAATAACCAAAATAAAGACGGCAATCAAAGTTGTTTCAAAGGACGAAAATCCAAATGCCTGACTGACGTAAAAAGCACCGGTTAAGGACACAATTGTTTGACCAACTGCTGCCGTTACAAAGTAAAACCACCCAACGATATTGCCAAGATGATATCCAAAAGAATTTCTAACAAAGGTTGCTGCTCCACCGGCATCAGGATATTGCCGTGCCAAACTGGCGAAGGAATAAGCAAGCGGAAAGCTAATTAAAATTACGATAAACCAGGATACAATGGATGCAGGGCCCGCTATTGAGGCCGTTACTCCCGATAAAAAAAGGACACCAGACCCTAGAATAGCTGCAATGTATAATGCGATACCTTGAAATAATCCAATGGATTTATTGTTCATGTTTTCACCCCTTATATAGCATTTAGTGTACTAGTAAAGGGTTGAAAAACTCTTCTTTTATTTTGCGCTTTAATTCGTAAATATTCGCTTAATCCCTATTTGTTAAGATTACAAGCTCATCTATTGCACATTTTATTTCATCTTCAATGTTATAGAAGTGAGGGGCAATTCTTATTACATCTTTTCTTGCAGAAACAATAATCTTTTTATCTCTTAACATCGCTTCCACTTTTGATGCATTTTCAACATGAAAAGACATCAGACTCGTCCTATTATCAGTAGATGATGGTCCAATGAGATGCAGTCCTTTTTCTTGTCCATAATGGATGGTGAATTGGGTTAGCTCTTTTAAATAGGTTTCAATATTACTTATCCCAACCTCAAGCAGCAATTTTAGTGCCTCATAAGCCGCATAAATACTTATAAAAGAAGGAGTGCCTGTTTCAAACCGACGCGCCCCCATTGCGAAAACGGGATCATAAATGTCGAATGAAGATGCTTGTTCTTGTCCCATCCATCCAGTAACTCTTGGTTTTAATTGCTCTGCTAATTCTTTTTTAATATATAAAAACGCGACGCCGGGAATTCCTAACATGTATTTACGAGATCCCGCTGCTAATATATCAATCCCCATCTCTTTCACATTAATCGGAATGTGTCCTGCTGATTGGTAAGCATCGACGAACAAAAGCGACCCTTTTCTATGCACAATATCAGCAATTTCTCTAACGTTTTGCTTATAGCCGTTGTAGTAATTCACATGGGGAATACATGTAATGAGCGTATCGGTTGTTATTTCCTTTTCATATTGTTCCAGAGGTATTTCCCCATTGGAGGAACGAATGACGGAAACATTATCCTTAAACGGTTCTTGTGCAAACCATATATGACCGACAGTTGGAAAATCTATATCCGTAAACATGATTTTATTTTTCTCTTGCTTAAGAGGAAGGGAAGTTGCAATAGCAGAAATAGCATTGGAAACAGAACATAATACAGCAACCTCATCTGTTTCAGCTCCTATAAGTTCAGCAAATTTCATCCTGGTCTCATCCAATTTACCTATCGATTCATTCCAATTACTCCCTGACAGAAGCAGGCTATTATGATATTCCTCAATAGCTTTTGAAACAGACTTAGCCAATGCACCTTGTGAACAACTAGCCAGATGTGTGTGAGTAGCTAATATAGGAAATAATGAGCGGTAAAAATCATGGTTCAATTCCCTTTCCCCCTTTTGCTTCATACTCAACTAATTCTGTATATGAATTGTAAAATCCTTCCTCCGCAATCTGGCCCGATTGTTGAACACAAGTTAAACATTGCTCTTCAACAAAAATTGGACAAATTAACTCATCCATTTCTTGGACTTTTTGAGGTGGTAAAAACACTGAAAAATGTAATTTTGCTTTGTCGGCTTAATCGCAAAAAAACTGCCTGAACCTGCATGTCCAAGCAGTTTAAACATGTTATAAAAGTAGTCTAACCAAATCATATATCCAATTACTAAAAACTCATCGTCGTTTCGGGAATCAATTTAAACCCTTCAATCTCGGTGTCTTCATCCACCTCGATCAACAAACAGCGTTTGCCGTTCACGTTGACTTGCCGGACGTATTTTAAGTCTTTGGGGCTGATGGAAATGTTCGCTACCTTCGTATTGATCTTGATGGATTTGGACGTGTAGTTGGGGACGATGCTGCTTGCTTTCAACTCGTACTTCTCGTCATCGATGACTTTTTTAAACGCCATTTCCACTTTATCCGTATCGACGTCTTCTACACCACTCACCTTCAGCACGCGTTCCACGTCTTTGACGTCCAGAGTAGGAATGTCCTGCTCTTCCTCTTCGTCCTCATCCATCATCCGATTGATTTCTTCATATACATTGGCGAGGGTATGGGCATCCACTTGCTCCCCCACCACTTCTTTGACAATCTCTTCAAAGACTGCCTTGTCTTCCTGGGCGGTCATAATGTCTTCGCCGTTCAGCACATTCTCAATGAAATGAATATCCGGCTGGTTCGGTTTGCCCGCCGAGTAGAGGATGCGGTTCACGTCAGCCGAATTCTCCGTGAAGCATGGAAACAAAAAGCCTGCTGCCGGCGATGCGAGATTGATAATCGAATCCACCACCACGCTGGATTTGAATTCCTTCTCGGTAAAATCAAACACCAGCGCTCTTTTTGGCTGTTCCGTCTGATTGATGGAGCAAAGGATGAATGGGTGTGTATACACCTCAACCCGATCGCTTTCTTCTGTTTCCTCGCTGCTCCTTTTCGTCGGCTTAAAGTATTCACCGCGAATGAAGGTGACGACCACGTCCTTCTCATACTGAACATCCTGGAACATTTTCTCCACGATCAGAAGCATCTGCTCCTTCCACTCGTCAACATCACCAGCCCGCAGACCTTCATGAAGAATGAGCCGGGTATGGCCTTCCGCCGGATCCTGAAACCTGACTTCAAACAGCTTCACGTCCAGCTGGCCGGTCAGCACCTTTTTAAAATTACTCATAAACAGTTCTTGCTGCTCCCGGTCCAGCATGGGAAATGGAAGGCTTACTTGATGATAGATTTCGCTGCTTTCTTTCCGTATATAGACGTTAAAAATATCTGTAACGGTCAATAGATCATTATCCAGTTTGAATTGCTTCCTAATGTTGGCTATATCCTTCTTGTTCATATAAAAAATATTCTCCTTAGCTGTTTTCGCCTGCTGGCAGTCTATTACTCTGCTGATCTAATGAAAAAGGGGGCGTCCACCTTGTCGTTTCCACGCTCATGGACACCCCGTATTATTGACAGAAAACCACACGG
>DATBUB010000157.1:0-7574 GCA_036516555.1 Bacillaceae bacterium | reverse complement strand
ACCCACTATGCCTGACTGTCTTAAAAAAGGACAGCGAACTATCTGTCCTTTAAGTACTCTTTAAAGCGCCATATCTATTATTTCTTCAACCCAATCAGGGTTTTCATCCATTTCAAGTTTGCCGCATAAACTTCTGTGAACCTTCATAAACTCTGGAATTATACTCTTTGTTACTTGTAAAATTTCATCAGGTTCTCTGCTGCTATGCCATTTTTCTAGAAGATTAAGCTGCCATCCGTTTAACCTGCTTCTGCTTCCTTCTAATTTTGCCCAATCTCCAAATGTGTTTGGCTGAACCCCCGCATCCATATACCAACCAGTGACCATTGATAGCCGTAAATGATCAATACATTGCAGAGCGTAGTAAATTTCTTTTCTCTTTACTCTTCGATATGCTTCGTGTACATATGCAAAAAACTTTGTTCTCCAAATTTCCACTTCCTGAACAGTCGGTAAATAGAGTAGCTTTGCTGATTTTTCTAAAACATCTTTTAAGAAATTTTCGGTATCACGAACAATTTTAATGTTTTGCAGCCAGACGGAAGGATGAATATCCCTAGCCTTATAATAAAATGTATCTACTTTAATAAAAGTATCGTAATGAGCAATACTATGGGCTGCCCAAGGGAAGTCCTCAAAAAATAAAACTGTTCCCCAATTTTTTGCTCGCTGCTTTTTGTTTAATCGATACTCTTCAAAAACTTCATCTTTAACTATAATCCGAAGGTCAATATCCGAATATAAATCAGTGTTGTTATTTCCAATTGAACCTCCATAAAAAACACCTAAAATATTTACATCGTCTAATAAATCGTTCTCAATTGCATTCATTAAGTCTTCACGATGTTCTGGGAGAGCCATATCTCTTTCCATGTGTTTAGCTTCTAATCCCGCACATTTCTACATCAGCTCCTTTTTTGTAAATTATAACAAAGACTACCAAGTTTATGAACGAATGAATTTACCGCACTTTATTACCTTCTTTTTATATCAGATTTCTTATAAAACAGATGTACAGCCCAATCTATGCCAAAATTCTCATTGCTTTTGCAGGCAGGTTATTTTATGATGAAGACAAATTGAATCATTCTGCTTCTTAGGTCTATGGGTGGAGAATAAGAGAACCCCATGAAAAGGTCAGTGATGCTGCTTCCTTGCAGTACAGCTGGTTTTTTCATGGGGTTTTTATGTTTTTAATCCCTCAGTTCAGTCAGCTCCCCATAGGCTAAAATACAATCCCAAGGGAGGAAAGGTATGTTTAGAAAGATTTGCAGTTGGATGATGTATGGGGTATGGATCACAGCGGCAGCGGCCATGATAGTGTTCGCTGCACCTGCCGGCGGCTCTGAAGCTTCAGAGGGGACACCGTCCTTATTGATTACGGAAGTTGTCGCGAAATCCGCTGGGGAAGGCCAGCCGTATGAGTACGTGGAGATTTACAATAATACTTCGCAGGTAATCGATCTGAATGGCTATCAGCTGCAGTATTTTACCAGCAATTTCACCCAGCCGGCCAACAGGTGGCCTATCTCGGATAAAACGATTCAGCCAAGGGATACAATCGTGATTTGGCTCAAGAAATTTAATTATCCGGATGTACCGCTATGGGATTTCAATTCCAATTACGGTGTGCTGCTGAATAAGGAAAGGGTTGCTGAAGTGAAGCTGACAACCGCCGCACAAGGCTTGCACGACAGTTCCTTGCGCCAGGTCGGCATTGCCAATGCTGCAGGTGAAACGATCGTCACTGCCCTTGTTAATGATGGAACAGCAGATGGCATCACAAACAAAAGTGTTATCTATCAAAAAAGCGATACAAAGCAAATGACGAGACTAAAAAATAATGAAACGGCCACGCCGGGAGGTCTTGTTTCTGGACAAGTGCCTGGCCCTGAGAATCCAACAGAGGTCAAAGCAGAACCATTGAACGGAGCCGCATCCCTAAGCTGGAAGGCTTCTGCTGACGCGGTTTCCTATCGTATCTATCAAACGGGAACAGCCGAACCGGCAATGATAGAAGGGGGAACGACCTATACGGCTGAAAATTTGACCAACCATCAGCCTTATTCCTTCAGGGTCACGGCAATCGACGGTGATGGGAATGAATCACCGGGAAGTGAAGCTGTCCGGGCCATACCTCAGGAAGTGCCCGACAACGAAGCTCCACAGGCTCCGACAGGTTTGAAAGCAACGTCAGGAACGGACCATGTCACGCTTCGGTGGAATAAAAATTCGGAAGCGGATCTCGCAGGATATAGCATCTATGTCAATGGAACGCATTACGAAACCATTTCACCTGAAAAAACGAGCGTTTCCGTATTGCCGCT
This sequence comes from Bacillaceae bacterium, assembly GCA_036516555.1. Classification (GTDB taxonomy): domain Bacteria; phylum Bacillota; class Bacilli; order Bacillales; family Bacillaceae_C; genus DATBUB01. The sequence goes on along the minus strand of DATBUB010000157.1, from coordinate 5,247 downwards.
AGAGCTCGGAAGAGAATATATGCTTTCGGTGACAGCCGTCGATCGTGCCGGAAATGAGTCCAGGAAAGCGGAGCTTCTTGCGGGACCGGCTGAACAAGCACCGATCCCCGAAATTCTCATTACGGAAGTCGTTCCTGATACGGATAACTACGCCAGGTATGATGCCTTTGAGTATGTGGAGATTTATAATAACAGCAATGAAGCCATCGACTTGAAGGGATACCGTATCCGCTCCGGAAGCTGGAATGTCGAGATCCAGGAATCCCTCATTGTGGAGCCATGGGATACACAGCTGTTCTGGACAAGGACACAGGCAATCATGCCGATCTCTTTGGAGGCGTTTAACTCCGCATACTTTGGCTCTTATCAAAGCAAATATTTGAACGAAGAAAAGGTGCATATTTTAAACAATATTGGCGGTTTAGTGAATAGCGGAAGCCAAAGTGTCATCATTTCGGATCCGCAAGGACGGGAAGTCGTAAGGGCCAACTATACGGGTGAGGACGTGTCGTTAAGGAAGTCCGTCATATTTGGCTTTCCGACTGACGGAAGTCTGACGATGGAGACGCTGACGGGGCATCAGCAGCCCACACCGGGATGGGTAGAACCGAACCAGGTGCCAGATCGGCCGGCAACAGACCAGCAGCCGCCAAAAGCTCCATCCAATGTGCAAGCCACGGCAGGTAACGGGGTGGCGGGGCTGACGTGGGATCCGAATCCTGAGACTGATATTCATCGTTACCATATTTATAAAGACGGGAAACTGGAGTTTTCTGTAAAACCGGATCAGCATGCCTTTACACTATATACTTTGATTGGAAATCAGGAAATTACCCTTGAAGTGGCGGCAGAAGATGTATCCGGACATGTATCGGAGAAATCTGAAGCACTAAGAGTGACGCCGGCTCACCAAATCATTACGCAGGAAGAAAGGTCTTTTGTCGAAAAAGATCCCGCCTACCAGGGCTTATGGGACATCAGCAGGGATGGCCCTGTCATTCCAGGATTGGCACAGGACCTGGTGCCGCAGGGCATTACGTATTATAAACAAAAAGATTGGATTCTGACCGTCAGCTATTTGGATAACGGCAGACCGGGTACTTTGACTGTTGTGGATGCAACAACTGAAAAGCTTGTAAAATCCGTTTTGCTCTATAACAAAGACGGCAGTCCATACACCGGCCATGCAGGCGGATTGACGATCAGCAAGGATCATGTCTGGGTCGCTTCCGAGAATTACTTGCTGCCGTTCCGCATCAGTGATCTTGTGTCCGCTCCCGATAATGGGGAAATCCGGTTCCTGCACCATATACCGGTCCCGGTTCATGCCGCCTATAACGTGTATGATGAAGGCATACTTTGGGTTGGAGAGTTTTACGAGGCCAAAGACTATCCTACGGATCCATCGCATCATATGGAGACCCGGACGGGGGATATGCATTATGCATGGATGATCGGCTTCGACCTGCGCCCGAATACGGATATGCTTAGCAAAGATCAGTGGGATGAAAGCTCTGGGCAGCCGGCGGTTCCTGACTATGTTCTGTCCACCACCGATAAGGTTCAGGGGGCCATCGTTCAGAAAAAGGGGATTACGTTAAGCACTTCCTATGGCCGGGGAAATGACAGCGTACTGTACCGCTATGAACACCCATTGAAAGAGGCGCCTCATGATCAAGTGACGATTGCTGGGAAAACCGTTCCCCTCTGGTTTCTGGACGGAGCGCAGTCCAAACCGCGGGAAAGCATCGAAGCCATCCCAATGCCGGAAGGAATCGTGGCCAACCATCCGAAAGATTTATATGTCGTCTTTGAATCAGGAGCCAATAAGTACCGTTATACCACCACATATCCGATGGACCGAATGCTGATCATCGATTTGAAGAAATTGATGAAGGATGATAAGGAAATAATAAAGGAAGATAGAAAATAAGAATTAATACATCGAACAAAACACAAAGACAGGAAAGGGCCACCGATCCTGTCTTTGTATTGGCTTTAGCCCGTTATCAAACTTTCTAAAGATACATCAATTATAAAAATCGATACAGCAATGGATATGTATCCCCAAAACTTTGTAGGCTTCTTATGCAGCTCTTCCAGACAGGTCAACATCATAAACAAGCCCAAACCAAACATCATATAAGGCATGGTTTCAAACCTTTGCGCCACCATAGTAAAGATTGCCCAGAAAAAAACGATGATCCCTACAATCATGCGGCTTATCTTCAGCAACTTGCCCCCTCCTTATCTATCATTCTTTACCTATATTATTCTAAGGTTAATCTATATATAAATCCTATGCTGCAAAAGGATTTCCGGTTCTTGGAAGAGAACTATAATAGAAAAGGTCCACCAAGTTTATGAGGTGATATTGTTTTGGGAAGAGCCACTCTGTTATTTATATTTTTTTCCCATTAATGATTCTGTTACATTCCTTCCCAGCCTATACAAGCGCCTGCTCATGCGCAGGACCTGCCGGGGTGGAGGAAAAGTTTGAACGATCAAAAGCGGTATTCAGCGGAAAAGTCTTTTCCATCAAGGATAAAAGGCTATTCCTACAAATCCGTCCTGTTTGAGGTAACACAAACATGAAAGTGAGTGGAGCAGTCACAGGTGATCGTAGCGACTGGACAAGGGGATGGGAACTGCGGCATTGCTTTCAAAGAAGGCCAGGACTATTTGGTGTACGCCTCCGAATGGGAAATGTATGCCAAACATACACTTGAAGCGAATATGTGCGGCCGTTCAAAGGAAATGAAGCATAAAGGAGGGGGCTTATGTCCAGGTATATCAGCATATTTTTCCTCATCATTTTTGTAAGCGTCTTGTTGTTCATTCTATTGATGAGCCTGTTCGGCGGGGACTTCATCGAAACGTCCATAATTGCCTTTGGAACGATTGTTGTTGTTCTGCAGTCATTTATCATCGCTGTGCTATATTACATGTTAGATAGGCTCAAAAAGAAATAGAGTCCGAAACAAGGACTCTATTTCTTAACCAGAATAATTTTTCTGTACATGCCATTGAACATGACCGGCGTGTCCGTTACTATCACATACTGATCCTCAAGAGGTCTAGACAGCTGTTCAAAGCTCACTCCAATATCGGTTCCCATGACAGAAATCAGCGGCCTGGCCGCTTTTTTCAAAAGGGAAAGGGTTTGGTGTTTCGGTACAAATTTGTCAAAGATGATGATTCTCCCATTGGGCTTCGCGACACGGATCATTTCGGCAAGGCACTTGTCCGGGGCAGGGACAACCGACAGGAGCAGACTTGCGATGACCACATCAAACGCTTCAGTTGGCAGAGACATGGACGTTGCATCCATTTGCATAAAGCTCACTCCGGATGATGGATATTTTTCACGTGCTTTTTGCAGCATGTCAGCTGAAAAATCAACCGCAGTGATATCCAATTCCTTAACGGGGAGAAAATCCAAGTCTGCACCCGTTCCGCACCCGGCTAATAATACCGTATTTCCTTTTTCGAAAGACTGATCGCTAAAGACTGCTTTTCGGGCTCTAAAGAAAGCGCCGCTGTTGAAAAAATGATCATAAAATGGCGACCACATTTTATAAATGATTCTGTTCCATATTTGGTTCATGCTACACCTTCAAACATTAATTGATATGGGTTCCAATTCATTTTAATCGAACTCGGTAAAAAGGGGGAGTATAGGATGCGGAAACATAGGGCTTTTATTCTATATCTTTCCTGAAAACTTAGAAAACATCACTTTATACAATCATGAAAAACAGGAGATATTTTCTATGTTAAAATAGAAAGTTTTTATTGAATCGTGGTTTTTGCCGTGCTAGTATATGAATAGATTCAATACCTTTAACACGGTCCAGAGAGGCCGAAAAGGACTATAAGATATCGCCTGTATCATATGGTATATCCATGCCCTTTTGTCCTCCGGACAAAAGGGCTTTTATATTTCTCTTTTAAACACGTCCTGTGAGACTTGAAAGGAGAATGGGAACAGCTTGATTTCCATTCCTTCAAAAAGCATCAAGGTCGCATTCAAAAAATAAGTGGAGGGTGGAACAAAATGGATTATCGCAGAAAAACAGTCGTTGCCTCAGTGGCAGGTTTGACACTCGAAGGCATGGATATTATGTTCATCTCGTTTGCCATGTCTATGATCATTACACAATTCAATATTGGTATGGCACAGGGAGGCCTCATTTCTTCCATTACGAATTTGGGGATGCTTCTGGGCGGTATCATCTTTGGCATCATGGCTGATAAATTCGGGCGCGTACGTGTATTTACTTACACCATCATACTATTCGCGGTTGGGACAGCCCTAACCGGATTGGCCGCCAATATCGAACAGGTTTACCTCTTCAGATTTATTGCCGGCCTAGGAGCAGGCGGAGAGTACGGAATCGGTATGGCCTTGGTAGCGGAAGCGTGGCCGAAAAACAAGCAGGGAAGGGCTTCTTCCTATGTAAGCGTCGGTGCGCAATATGGCGTCATCCTTGCAGCATTGCTCAGCGCCGTCATTCTTCCGTTTCTTGGCTGGAGAGCGCTGTTCTTTGTCGGGATTCTCCCTGTCATTTTCGCATACTATGTCCGCCGAAATCTGGAAGAGTCTCCTGAATGGCTGGCAGCACAAAAGGAAAAGAAAGCAGCCGGCAAACAGGAAAAAAGCAAGCTGCTTCAGCTGTTTGAAACTCCAAGGACAGCGATGACAACACTGGCGCTGATGCTCATGGCGACAGTACAGATCGCCGGCTATAACGGCCTGATGATCTGGTTGCCATCCATGCTTCAAAAATCCCAGGGCCTATCGGTTTCAAGTTCCGCCCTATGGACCATCAGCACCGCCGTCGGAATGATCATCGGGATGCTGACATTCGGACAATTCATGGACCGCTTTGGAGCGAAGCGTTCTTTCGGAATCTTCCTCCTCGCTTCTGCATCGGCCGTATTCCTCTATTCATTCGCAACGGGGAGCGCAGGGGTACTGATTGGGGGAGCCATTGTCGGCTTCTTCTCGAACGGAATGTTTGCAGGGTACGGAGCTTTAATCAGCAGTTATTATTCAGTTGATGTGAGGAGCACCGCCACAAACTCCATTTTCAATTTTGGGCGTGCGGTCGGGGGACTCTCCCCTATCCTTGTCGGGTATCTTTTGCAAAATTACAATATGACCATTGCCATGGTGTATCTGGCAGTTCTGTATTGCATATCTTTCATCGTCATGCTTACTCTTAAAAAGAGCAGGACACCTGA
>DATBUB010000156.1:0-4481 GCA_036516555.1 Bacillaceae bacterium | reverse complement strand
TTAAAGGCTGATAAGCAATTTACTCAGCTAATGGATGAACTGTCAGGTACCGAAAATCGCATCGCTGTAGCAAGGATGGATTATAACGAACAGGTGACTTCGTATAATAAAAAAGTTAAACAATTTCCAGGCCGAATTGTTGCCGGAGTATTTGGTTTTGACGAAAAAGAATACTTCAAAGCTGATGCGGCCGCCGAAGACGCCCCAGAGGTAGACTTTAAAGGGGATGGAAATGAATGAAACGAGCCCTGGCTCTGTTTTCGCTGATTTTTATTATTTATCTGCCGATATTCGGATTTCCGGCACGGGCAGCGGATGTGCCGGGGCCTGCCGGGGATATATACGTGCAGGATTTTGCGGGCGTTCTGACATCGGAACAACAAAAAGAATTGTTGGAAATAGGAAGATATTTGGATGATCAAACGGGAGCTCAAATTGCGGTTTTAACCGTTCCCTCTCTGGAAAATGAAACTGTGGAAGAATACGCCCTGACCGCTTTCAGGCAGTATGGCTTGGGCAGCAGCGAGAAAGATGACGGGGTTCTCCTGCTCTTGGCACTCGAAGAACGAAAAATTCGGATTGAAGTGGGATATGGGCTGGAGGGTGTGCTTCCAGATGGCAAAGTTGGCAGGATCCTTGACAGCTATGCCCTTCCCTATCTCGAAGAAGGAAAGATAGGTCTAGCCCTGACCAATACGTATAAACAGCTTTTTAACGAAGTTTCATCTGACTACCAGCTTGGAAAACAAGTTGAGACAGAAGGGTACCAATATGGGAATTCCGACGGCCCTTCTGTTTTAAATGTCATTATCATTACTTTGATCGTACTTGGTCTTATTTTCCTGGATTTGAGGTTTTTTGGCGGAGCCCTTACCTTGTCGCTTCTTAGGCTTTTGGCTCTCTTTGCAAGCCGCGGCGGCGGGGGTGGCGGAGGTTTTGGCGGCGGTTCCAGAGGAGGAGGAGGAGGTTCGTCGGGTGGCGGCGGTGCAAGCCGGGGCTGGTGAATGCCTGGACTTTTCTAGCCGGAAAATGGCGTGTTACTGTTCTTCTCATTTATAAAAAAGGCTGCCTTGCAAAAGGTGTACCCTATGAAATGACACCTTAGTAAGGCAAGCCTTTTCACCTATCAAGCGACTGGAAGAGAAGATTTTTCAAGAGTGGAAAAAGAGTATCCGGAAGCTTTGAAATGTCCGGGACAATAATGCTGTATTTGCCATAGATGTTACGGAACACTTTTTTTTGCTCTTCTCCTACACCGTCTTTTGACAAAAAAACATTGAAAACGGCAATTCCCCTTTTCCTTGCCTCCAGAACTGCCTCATGGGTATCGATAATTCCATTCTGTTCATACCCAAATGCCGCAGGCTCCCCATCAGAAAAAACAATCAGGAACTTTTGGCTTTCCCTTCGCTCCACCAGTTTTTTGGCCATGACACGGATGGCGAAACCATCCCTGTTGTCCTCTTCAGCATCAAGCTTCATGATTTCAGCCCCTGTTGCCGCTTTAAGAGATGTCTCATGCCGGATGACTGTATTAAAAAAGTTAGGCTGGGCTTGATCAGAGGACTTATTGGCGTCCTCCCAGAAACCAGTCACTTCATGGGGCACCTTTACGGACTTCAGTGCTTCATGGAATAGGGCTACACCAAGCCTTGTCTCACTCATCTTGTCATGCATGGAGGCGGAGCAGTCGATCAACAGACTGAAAACGGCATCAATTGTAGGTGAAGGTTCACTTTTCTTATAAAATAACTGAGGATGTTCATCGGTAAAAAATCGGGTCAATTTATTATTCAGCCTTCCTGCTTGAATATTGGTGCGCGGCAGTTCTTTCCGATGCTCCAGTGTTTGATCGATGATATTTTTCAGCTTTCTTTTATAATGAAGAATCTCTTTCTGAAGAGTGACGTACTTCTCTTTATCTGACTTGGAAGGCTCGTCAGGCGAAAGGAATATCGGGACAGCGTTTTTATTCGCAAGTCCATATGGAGCACCGCCGTCCAGATTTTCATTGTCAATTGTCCCCTCCATAGCCTCAAGATTTGAAAAATCTTTCCCGGCTGTTTTCTTTGATGATCCCTGCACTATGGCAAGGGCCTGATCGCCGGCCTCTCCTTTTCGTGCGCCATCACCAAGTATTTTCGTTTGAGTGCCTTGTTCGAGCTCAAATTGCAGAAAGGTTTTTCCCGGGTCTTTCGTTTCCCTATGCCACGTTTTCATCTCTTCTTCAAACACATTTTCTTGTCCATCAGTTTCCGCTGAGTCTGAATTGCGAAGCGGATCCTTCCTTTTTAAATTTTCGTCCCATGTTTTAAATACAAGAAAATTATCAGGGTTTGGCAAATGAAAATACTCATTGATCATATCAGCCAGTCCTGCCTGTTCAATTAGGCGAACTATATCCATCGATAAGTCTGCAATATCCTGTGTAGTACCGGCTTCATACAGGGCCTCAAGCCTTCTTTCAATGTTCGGGAGAGCCAGTTGGAGTCCGGGATCGAAATCGGGTACATCCACGTAGAGACCGGATTTGTTCCAGAATATATACATATGCGCAAATAACGCATCAGAAAGAAAGTTTTTCTCCAGGTTTGCCTTGAGTTGTGATTTAAAATGCTTTAAGTAAGTATGTCTCCTGGTGCGAAATTCCTTTTTCATACCCGGTCTTTCCCGCTTGCAAAGCTCCTCGACCCTTAAATCTTCTGCCAGGGCAAACAGCTGTAAGCCAAGGCGGGGCAGCTTTGTTTCATGTACAAGCTGCCGGTAGCGGATGACTTCCTTTGCGTCCGTATACTTATAGTTTCCAAGTGCCCTGAGAAAGACATCGCTCTTCAGGCCATCCTTCACGACCAGCTGTTCCCGATGATTCCAGAAATGACTGACATACACTTTTTTTTCTATTTCATTCAAATAGCTATGCACCCTGAATTCCGTTTCAAACTCCTGGACTTTTGTCAATGTCTTTACAAGGTCAGACAATTCCATTGCAAGCATGGAGTCTATCTTCTCATCATTGAATTGTATGAATCGGAACATGCCGAATCCTCCTAGTCAAACAGAGTTGCAGAAATATTCATCACGGCTGTTTTTTCTCTATCTTCCTCCAGCTTATCAGCGATTCCCCGCTGAATGGCACGCAGCGGAGGCATATAAGCAGCCAAATCGCAGGCATCCAGCAAAGCTCTTATAGATGCTGCTTCCTCTGGAATCAGACCGTTCCTGACTTGGTTGATGAGGTCTTCTGATAATTGGACAAACCGGCTTAAGATCCGTTCATCCTGAAGGAGACTGTCAGATTTCAGTACTTTGAATAATGTCTCCCCCTGAACATAAGGGATATCGATGACAATAAATCTGTTTTTAAGAGCTTCATTCAAAGGGACTGTTCCAATATAGCCTTCATTGATGGCCGCAATGACACCAAAACTTTTTTTCGCGCGAACCACTTCGCTTGTAAAGGGGTTTGTAAGCATCTTTCTATAATCGAGGACACCGTTAAGGATTGGGAGGGTTTCAGGTTTTGCCATATTGATTTCATCTATATATAACAGGTGGCCTTTTTCCATTGCCTGAATGACAGGACCGGGAATAAATTCGATTTTTTGCACGCCTTCCGAGTAGCTGATTGTCTTAAAACCCAGCAGGGCCTCGGCATCCATATCGACCGAACAGTTAATGCTGTGCATAGGCTGTTCTAAAAAATGAGACAGCGTTTCTGCCAGTCTTGTTTTCCCGGCGCCGGTGGGTCCTTTCAGCAGAACATTTTTCCCCAAGGACAGGGCGATAAGGGCATCCTCAAGCACTGCTGCGTCCGAAGCCATGAATCCCGGCCTCCCAATCAAGTCCGATCCTCCATCCTCATAAAATGTTTTTCTATTTTTAATGCGTTCAATGATTTCATTTGGAAGTTGATAAAGCGACAATGGTAAACCATCCTCTCGGAGCTTTTTAATCTTGTCTGAATCCATTGCTTAATTGTAGCAAAAAGAACCGTTGATTGAAAAAGAAATGAAAAAGAAGCCTGCCTTGAGCAAGCTTCTTATTTGGAATCGTTCGTCCCCAGTAAGATGGGTTCAGATTTTTTTTCTTCTGATTGATAAAAGTATAAACCTCTTCCGGGCTTGGTAATGTTCTCATCTGTTTTCTCAATTGTTTTCATGAATGTGGTCATATTTGCGATCCTGAAGCCGGTAGCTTCCTCAATCTTCCTTTGAAGATCTGCACCACGGATGGGGGCGGTTTGAACTTTCAAAATGGCAATGGCCGTATCGCGCATTTTTGTTGTTTTGCTCCTCCTGGATGGACGGCTTTTCCTTGTCCTGGTGCGAACTTCATGTTCATGCGCATAAGGATCCCCAGGTGGTCCTTCTATATATGCTTGCGCTGTTTCAAGGTAACGAACCTCCTCATGATGTTCTGCACGGGGGTTCTGATCATCCAATTCTCTCAGTCTGTTAAATATGGCGGCCCTTTCTTTTCGA
>DATBUB010000155.1:0-14755 GCA_036516555.1 Bacillaceae bacterium | reverse complement strand
TTGCATGTATTAGGCACGCCGCCAGCGTTCGTCCTGAGCCAGGATCAAACTCTCATTGAAGTTTGTTTTAGCTCATAAATTTAAGCTGGTCTTGCAATTATTGTTGACGTTGTTTCGTTCAGTTTTCAAAGATCAAACTTGCTCGGTTGCTCGCTTGCCGTTCTGACAGCGACTTTCTTATCTTAACAGCCTGAGCGGCAAAAGTCAATAACTTTTTTTCTTCTCCGTCGCCGCGAAGCAATTTCTCCAGCAGCGACGTTTACTAATATAACAAGAATCCTTTTTTGAGTCAATAACTTTTTTAAAATTAATATGTCCTTTGTTTGGAACGGTAGCATCTGTGGTAAATGCCTTCTCCTTTTGACTCGATTTCAACCGTTTCGACAAAATCCTTTTCAATCAAATACTCCAAAAAAATTTCGAGGTCCACTCCATAATGACTCAGTTCCGGATTAGACGTGATCTCGTCGAAACTCCAAACCGGCTGTTCAAGCAATGCCTCCAGCAAATGCGCAGCCCCGACAGATGTTCTCGAGTAAATCAGGAATTCACTTGCCAGGAACAGCAATTCAAGGCGCTTTTCGATGTCTTCGTCACTCATGACAAGCTCTTCATACAGCTTATAGATCTCAGGCTCGATTTGCTTCACTTGATTCCATACCGTCAGCTCCGGATGGAATCCATTCTCGATGATCGCCAGCCTTGCCAGGTGATGGAGAGAGTGCACCACATGATTGTAGGCATCAAGATAGTGGTTATTTTCAAAAAACGTCCTTCCATCCAAATACCTTCTGATCAGTTTGGCGAACTCCAGGCCTATTTTGATTTTCCGCCCATAGAAAGGAAAATCGCGCAGTTCGGTTTTTAAGCTCTCCATATATTCATTGCGATCAAAAAGCACCTTGCCCTCATACAGCCACTCCACCACTTTCCGGTTGGAACCCAGGAGCAGCCACTCACGAAGCTGTTGCTCTGTCACTATATGCAAGGCTGCCTTTTGGTCGCCGTATTGGTAATGTTTGATCAGCACAGGCTTTTCCTGTTCCTTCGAAATCACAAGCAGGATGGCATCGAATGTATCGGTCAATGTGATGGTTTTATGTTTTTTTTCAATCATCAAGATTCCCAGTGTATGGGGCTGGCTCGCCCTTTCCTGGTAAATCGGGCGCAATATATCTTCCATTGTAATTCCTCCAGACAACTTTATCTTACACTAATTTCGACAGTTTTTCCCCGTATTCCTGCATGTTGAAACAATTGCCACATTATTTTGCGCTGGGTGGGATGATTTGTGATATAGTTGACTTTTGGGAGGGCTTGTTTATGGCTAAAAAATATTCGAACAAAATAAATAAAATCCGTACTTTTGCACTCAGCCTTGTTTTCATCGGTTTTATCATTATGTATGTCGGGATCTACTTCAAAAACCATCCGATCGTCATGACGCTGTTCATGATCCTTGGGCTGTTTGCCATCGTGGCCAGCACGGTCGTGTACTTCTGGATCGGCATGCTTTCGACAAAGGCAGTCCAGGTGGTATGCCCCAATTGCGGGAAGCCGACAAAGGTACTCGGCCGCGTAGATATGTGCATGCATTGCAACGAACCGCTGACGCTCGACCCGAACTTGGAGGGCAAAGAGTTCGACGAAAATTATAATAGGAAGAAATAAAAAAAAGGATTGCCCGCTTGGGCAATCCTTTTTAATGTGCTGTGCTGCTTTTCTTCTGGCAGTCTGGACATGTACCGTAAATCTCCATGCGATGATGTCCCACTTTAAATCCTGTCACGTGTGACGCCAGGTGTTCCACTTCATCCAGTCCAGGATAATGGAAATCAACCATTTTGCCGCAGTCGTCACAGATGATATGGTAATGATCGTTTGTCACGAAATCAAAGCGGCTGGATGAGTCCCCAAAAGTAAGTTCCTTGACAAGCCCCGCCTCGCGGAAAACCCGAAGATTGTTGTAAACAGTGGCGACACTCATATTTGGAAATTTCCCTTCAAGGGATTTATAAATATCATCGGCAGTCGGGTGTGACATTGACTGTATTAAATATTCCAATATCGCATGACGCTGAGGTGTAATCCGGACTCCCGTTTCTTTCAACGTATTGATAGCCTCTTTTAATTGTATGTCTGACACCGCCATGCACCTCTTTTCTAAAAAAGAATTGATTATCTGTTAGTAATTCTTATAATTAGTCTACTAGCAGACATGTAATTCTGTCAATATTTTTCATCTGTTCAACTTTGATGAAGTGTGCTTTCTTCCGCACCCAATTTCATATTTACATACCGGGCAGCCACGAAAAGCAAATCAGACAGCCTGTTCAAATAGGAAAGGACCAGCGGATTGACCTCCCCAATCGCCACGGCACATCTCTCCGCGCGGCGGACGACCGTTCGTGCGGAATGAAGGGCTGCCCCTGAAGGATGGCCCCCGGGGAGAATGAAATTCCTCAGCTGCGGAAGGGCAGCATCCCATGAGTCAATTGCCCGTTCAAGTTCCGCAATGTCTTCCTCCTTCAGTTTCCACTTCACCTCTTTCCCCTCCGGTGTCGCCAATTCCGCTCCGACATGAAACAGAACAGTTTGGATTCTGTGGAATAACTCCCCGACTTCCTTAAATTCAGGTGATGGTTCATTTGCAAGAAAGCTGAGCGCGAGGCCGATCATGGAGTTGGCTTCATCGCATGTCCCATAGGCTTCCACCCGGATATCATTCTTCGGAATACGCTGCCCGTATATAAGGGACGTGGATCCTTTATCTCCTGTCTTCGTATAAATTTTCATATCAATACCCCCGCTCTGGATCAATGATATTTACATATTGGTCACCGTTATTGATAAATGTATGTAGATTCGCTCTGAAAATTTCCATGGACCTCGGCAAATATTTGCTGGAGATGCTGGAGATGTGAGGCGTAACCGTCACATTATCCATGGTCCAAAACGGATGGTCTTCCTGCAAAGGTTCTGTTTTGAATACATCCAGATAGGCATGGTCGATTTCCTTGTTCCGGAGAGCCTCCAAGAGGACCTCCTCCTTCACGGCATCTCCTCTGCCGATGTTGATGAAAACGGCTGTTTCTTTCATGTTTTGAAAATGTTCCTTCTTATATACATGCTTTGTTGACGGAGTGCTTGGCAAGACGGAAACGACATAGTCGGCATCCTTCAGGCCCTCCAGCAGGCGGTCCATTGAATAGATGGCGTCAAAGCCCTCCACGGCATTGCCGCTGCTGTTTACTCCGGCTGTCTTCATTCCAAAGGCCCGGGCAAGCTTTGCGATTTGTGTTCCGATGGCCCCGGCTCCAACAACGAGGATGGTTTCTTCATATATTTCTTTGAAGGCGGCCTTTCTGTTCCAGACCCCTTGCCTTTCCTGCTCCCACAGCTGCTTTGATTGCTTTGCGTGCTGAAAGAGAAAGCTCATCGTAAATTCCGCCATCGGGATCTTATGGATGCCGCGCGCATTTGTCATAAGTATCCTCTTATGTGCAATGGCCGGAAGCGGCATCTTTTCGACACCGGCTGAGGTGACCATGATCCACTTCAATTTCCCGGCCCTATGGATGTCTTCTTCATCCAAATCCTCCCCGTATGTCACCAGCACGTCAGCATCTTCCAAATCCTTCCCCAGCTTTACCCCTCTTTCCGTAAAGAGAAATTCGTGGCCGGCAAATTCATCCAGCAATTCTTCTTTCAGGTCTTCACGCAGAGGAAACGTAAATAATATTTTCATCTTCAGCACTCCCCTCTCTTGTCTTTGTCCTTATTTTATCACCGGTGCCGCCAATAAGGAAAAGGTATGCAATAAAAAGGAGACCGTCCGCTGAGGAACAGTCTCAAACATTTTTTCCTGAGGAGGTATGCCCTGATATACATTATGCATCCATGCATGTTTGGCATGGACAAATGCCGCAGACACGGCAAAATAGGCCTCCCCCGTCAGCTTAATTCTTCTTTGATGAATTCAAGCGCTTCTTCCACATGGCCTTTCACTTTCACCTTGCGCCATTCCTTGACGATTTTCCCTTCCTTATCAATGATGAAGGTCGAACGTTCGATACCCATATACTCCTTGCCGAAGTTCTTCTTCAGCTTCCAGACTCCATACTCCTCCGCAACCTTATGGTCTTCATCTGCAAGAAGAAGGAAAGGCAGGCCATGTTTATCAATGAATTTTTCGTGCCTGTCGAGCGGATCCGGACTTACCCCCAAAATGACCGCGTCCACATCAGAAAAATCTTCATGCCTGTCCCTGAAATCACATGCCTGGGTCGTGCACCCCGGTGTCATGTCCTTAGGGTAAAAATACAGGACTACATGTTTTTTGCCTCTATACTGCGAAAGTGACACATCTTCCCCGCTGCTTGCCGGCAGTGTAAAGTCCGGCGCCATTTCATTGACTGCTGCTGTCATCAAATACCCCTCCTGTTCATATCCATTGTTAACAGCGTACAAAATACAGCCCTACATTTCAAACATACTAGCTCCTCTGCTTATGGAGGGGATCATAATCAATGAAAGTCCGCACGACAAAAGCCGCAGGGATGGTATATCCTATCAGCGCTTCAATGATGACGAGCACCCTGCCGGGGCCAACAGGTACAACATCGCCATATCCTACGGAGAAAAGGGTGATGGCACTGAGATAAAGACAGGTTCCAAGCCTCCCAAAAAGATTTTGCGGCATGAATTCACCGGAATCCATAATGACATGGTAGCCCTTGATTTCAAAAAGCAGGAACAAAAGGCTGAATCCAAGCATGATGACAGCATACGTAAAGCCAAGGAAAACAAAATTTTCAAAGGAAACTTCTTTATATTTAAATCTGGCGGGAAAGAAAAGAATCCTAAGGGCCATGATGATGCAGAGAATCACACTGAAAAAAAAGAAATACCACAAGCGGTGCCACCTCATTTCACCTTGTCCGTAAATAGTACGCACCGCCGGCTTTTTGTATGTCCGGTTGCGAAAATAACTTGAGCCCATCATTTCGGACGCTGTTTGCGCTGTACAGCCTTGCGTACTACAATGGATGGGAGAGTTTTAACGCACAGGAGGAGTAAGCATGAAATTAACAGAGAGCGAACATTTACATAAGGAAGCGCTGGAGCATATCGTAGGGGGCGTAAACAGCCCTTCCCGTTCCTATAAGGCGGTGGGCGGAGGATCTCCGGTCGCCATGGAAAGAGCGGAAGGCGCCTATTTTTACGATGTGGACGGCAATCGATATATCGATTATCTTGCGGCCTACGGACCGATCATTACCGGTCATGCCCACCCGCATATTACAGAAGCCATCAAAAAAGCAGCGGAAACCGGAGTACTGTACGGAACCCCTACGCCGCATGAAGTGAATTTCGCAAAAATGCTCAAGGAAGCCATGCCGGCATTGGATAAGGTCCGCTTTGTCAATTCAGGGACTGAGGCCGTCATGACCACCATCCGTGTAGCCCGCGCCTATACAGGAAGGGATAAAATCCTGAAGTTTGCCGGATGCTATCACGGCCACTCGGATCTCGTCCTTGTGGCTGCGGGTTCCGGCCCTTCCCAGCTTGGCATGCCCGATTCAGCCGGGGTGCCAAAAAGCATCGCACAGGAAGTCATCACTGTTCCGTTCAACAACCTGGATGATTACCGGGAAGCCATGGATAAATGGGGCAAAGAAATAGCAGCCGTCTTGATAGAACCGATTGTCGGGAATTTCGGCATCGTCGAGCCACATCCGGGATTTTTGGAGGAAGTGAAGGAAGTGGCGCATCAAAACGGGGCGCTGCTGGTTTTTGACGAAGTCATCACCGCCTTCCGTTTCATGTACGGGGGCGCCCAGGATCTGCTCGGCGTCTACCCTGATCTGACCGCAATGGGCAAAATCATCGGAGGCGGACTTCCGATTGGTGCCTACGGAGGCCGGAAAGAAATAATGGAGAAGGTTGCTCCTTTAGGGCCTGCCTACCAGGCCGGCACCATGGCGGGCAATCCCGCCTCCATGCTGGCAGGAATCGCTTGCCTTGAGGTGTTAAAAGAGGAGGGAGTTTATGAAAAACTTGACCGCCTCGGAGAAATGTTGGAAAATGGCATTTTGGAAGCTGCGAATAAATATGGTGCTCCCATCACGGTCAACAGGCTGAAAGGTGCACTCACCATATACTTCACGAAGGAAAAAGTGGTTCACTACGATCAAGCGGAAGCAACAGACGGGGAAATGTTTGCCCGGTTCTTTAAGCTGATGCTGAATCAGGGAATCAACCTTGCCCCATCCAAATATGAGGCCTGGTTCCTCACAACCGCCCACAAGGAAGAGGACATAAAGGAAACCATCTCGGCAGTGGATCATGTGTTTAAAGAGATGTACGGCCATTAAGGAATCATTGCACATGAAGGGCCGGACCGACGATCCGCCGGTCCGGCCCTGTTAAAGGAAGGAGTCTTGCCATGAAGCTAGGTGCCCGCATTATGAAAACGGGAATTGCCATCATTTTGGCACTATACCTCGCCCAGCTTTTTCACATACCATCACCCGTCTTTGCCGGCATTGCTGCCATTTTTGCGATACAGCCGACAATTTACAGGTCTTATTTGACAGTCGTTGAACAAATACAGGGAAATATCATTGGTGCAGTAGTCGGAATCGCTTGCTTTCTTTTGTTTGGCAATCATATTTTCATCGTTGGGTTTGCAGCCATCATCACCATCGGCATCATGCTGAGGCTGAATCTGGAAAACTCGATCCGCCTTGCACTTGTCACCATCATCGCCATCATGGAGGCCACAGCGGAGGACTTCCTGCAGTTTGCAACGCTAAGATCCCTTTCTATTTTCCTTGGGATCATGTCCTCTTTTATTGTGAATCTCATTTTCCTGCCGCCCAAATACGAAACAAAGCTCTTTCAAAGCATATCGGAAGTGACGGAAGATATTCTGAAATGGATTCGGCTGACTACAAGGTTTGCTTCCGAGGACGCACTGCTGAAGAAAGACATCGGGACGATTAAAGGCAGGCTGTCAAAGGTGAACCAGTTCTATTCCATGTATGAAGAGGAACGGCGTTACTGGTGGTATTTTAAGAAAGTGGAATTTTCCAGGCAGCGGAAACTCGCGATATACAGGCAAATGATTCAGGTCACACAAAAGAGCTTCGACATCTTGAAGCTTCAGCACAGGTATGAAAATATCCTGCTGAAATTGCCCGAATCACTCCAAATCGATACGCGAAACAGGCTGGACTATTTGCTCAGCTATCACGAACAGCTGCTGCTCAAGTATCTGGGACGGGTCCGCTCAGAAGTGGAACTGGACGACATCGTTTATGGGGAGGCCAGCCGAAATCTCCTGCGGGATGCCTATCTTAAAGAAATTAAAAAAGAGAATGTCGAAGACGAGTTTCAGCCCTACCATTTGATGCATATCTTATCAGCCATCATTGAATACGAGGAACAGCTTGAACAGCTCGACAAATTTATCCGAACCTCTCAGAAATACCATAAAAAAGAGACCGAATTTACAATCGATGGAACATGACAAAGAAAAGCCGCGGCGCCAATGGGCCGCGGCTTTTCTTTTACATATCGAGCTGCTGTACTTGGAACAGCTGATAGTAGTGTCCTTTTTTCGCCATCAATTCCTCATGTGTTCCGACTTCTGCGATACGTCCATGTTCAATCAGAACGATCCGGTCGGCATGCGTGATGGTTGAAAGCCTATGGGCAATGATGAAGGTGGTCCGTTCTTTTGCAAGCTTTTCAAGTGCCTCCTGGATGAGATGCTCACTCTCCAAATCGAGAGCGGATGTGGCCTCATCCAATATCAGAATCGGAGGATTTTTCAGGAAGACCCTGGCAATCGCTATGCGCTGTTTTTGTCCCCCTGACAGCTTTACTCCCCGTTCCCCCACTTTCGTGTCATACCCCTGCGGAAGATTCGCAATAAAGTCTGCAGCGTTGGCCGCTTCAGCCGCCCTGTACACTTCTTCGTCTGTACTGTCCGGCTTTCCAAGAAGGATATTGGATTTAACCGACTCACTGAAAAGAATGCTGTCCTGCAGCACCATCCCAATATTGTCGCGCAGGCTTCTGACCTTGAACCGCCGGATATCCGTCCCATCAAGCAGGACACTCCCGCTGGATGGGTCATAAAACCTCGGGATCAAGCTGACAAGAGAGGACTTTCCTCCGCCGCTCATGCCCACCAAGGCAATGGTTTCCCCTTCCTTGACGTCCAGATTGATATCATGCAGCACCGGTTTTTCCTTCTCATCATAGGCAAAGGTGACATGATCAAAACGGATATTTCCGTTCACCTTTTTCACCTCGACAGCATCCGGGGAATCATCGATATCATATTTTTCATCAATCAGTTCAAATACCCTGTCCATCGATGCAATAGCCTGTGTCAGGGTGGTGGAGGAATTAACCAGCCTCCTCAGAGGGTTGTACAGTCTTTCGACATACCCCATAAAAGCCACCATCGTTCCGAGAGTCAAGTCTCCGTGGATCACCTGATAGCCTGCGTACGTGATGACAATCAGCGGCGCAATGTCCGTAATCGTGTTGACAACGGCAAAAGCCTTCGCCGTCCAGCTTGTATGCGTCAGCGCTTTATTCAGGAAATTGGCGTTGTTTTTGTCAAACTGCTTTTGCTCATGATCTTCAATGGCAAAGCTTTTGATGACGGACATGCCCGCCACCCGCTCATGAAGGTAGCTCTGTACCTCCGCCAATGCCTGGGAACGTGCCCGGGTCAGCTTCCTCAGATTCCCGAAAAAATATCGGACCGAAAAAATGTATAGCGGAAAAACAGCAAGGGAGACTAAAGTAAGCGGAACATCCATGGAAATCATGATGGCAATCGCAATAAGAACCGTTGCGGCATCCAGCCATAGATTCATCAGTCCCGTAATGACAAAATCCTTTGTGGACTCTACATCATTGATGACTCTTGAGATGACTTCCCCTGCACGCGTATTGGAATAAAATTTAAAGCTCAGTTTTTGGATATGCTTAAAAAGCCCGTCACGGATATCATACAAGATCCTGCTCGCCGTCCACTGAGCCAGATATTGGCGGTAGTACTCAACCGGCGGCCTTACCACCACAAAGATAAACAGCATTGCAGCCATCGTCCAAAGGAGCTTTGATGTCTTTTCCCCATCCGGCAGATCCTGGACTGTCAGGATGTCGTCAATGACGATCTTCATCAGGACAGGAATCAAAAGCGGAATGGCAAACTTAATGATCCCTATTGCAAGCGTTCCGATGATCCTCATCCGGTATGGCTTTACAAATTTCAAATACCTTTTTATAATCCCCACTTCCGGTTTCCCTCCGTTCAAATTCAAAAAACAAAAACCTGTTGTGCGGAAGCCAACAGGCTGTAGCTGTATGATATTACTTTCGATACATCAAATAACGCTCATACCAAATATCAATGAAGTCCGGTGAAAATGGGCCTTTCCTTTGACGGATCCAGCGAACAAGCTTGTCCACATTCCGTTTTAATATGTGATCAATCACATCCGGATAGCCCATCTGCTTCCGGTGGAATTCATATTCGTCCTCATCCAGCAGGGTAAAGGTCATGTCGGGATACACTTTGACGTCCAAGTCGTAATCAATATACTTCAATGCCTCTCTGTCATATACATAAGGCGAGCCCAGGTTGCAGTAATAATAAATGCCATCTTCCCTGATCATGGCAATGATATTGAACCACAGATCAGTATGGAAATAGCATATGGCCGGTTCCCGGGTAATCCATGTCCTTCCGTCCGATTCCGTAACAAGGGTCCGGTCATTTCCCCCAATAACGAGATGCTTTGTCGCCTTTAACACCTTCGTTTCATCCCAGATCCGGTGAATCAATCCATTATGTTTATAACTATGTATTTGTATGTTCTCGCCTTCAACGGGAATACCCATCGTCTCCCCTACTTTCTGATCTAAAAGGGCCAGCCTGAATTCATGATCATTTTTGGTGAAAAATAGTTACGCACCTTCATCGTTCCTGTTTATGATGGAACTTTTTTTATTATTATAACGTTTTACCCTCTTTTTTAAAACAAAAGCGTTTTTCGGAACGAAAAGGAGACACAAAAAAACAGGCAGCCGCTCTCCATTATAGAGCGGCTGCCCGCGTTGCATTATTGTTGTCCGAAGTTGTTGCCAGCGTTTCTGGATTTGCGTGACTCAGCTTGCTGGTTTTGCTGTCTTACTTGCTGAGCGTCAGTTTCGCTTGCGAATTCAGCGCCAAAGTTGCCTTGTGCGCCAGTTGCGCCTAGACCGCCTTGTGCAGATTGAGCGTTTTGTTGTCTCACTTTTTGTGCGTTAGTTTGGGATTCGTTTGCTCTGTTAGCCATTGATCTCACCTCCACGTTCTTAATGTAACCAGTCGCAGAAGTTGTTATCCAAAAAAATTGGCCCAATGGCTGACGCAAATTAAACCAAGATGGAACGGCCTCCGTCCACGATGATCGTTTGTCCCCTGATCATGGACGAGTCGTCCGAAACAAGGAACATGATCGTCTTGACGATGTCATCAATTTCCACCATCCGTCCGGCTGGTGTGTTTTTCCGGGCGTCTTCCAGCAGCTCTTCCCGATTTGGGAAATGCTTTAGGGCATCTGTATCAATTGCACCGCCTGACACGGCATTGACAACGATATTTTTCGGAGAAAGCTCTACAGCCAAATAGCGAGTCAATGCCTCTACAGCCGCTTTCGAAACTCCCACCGTCGTATAATTTTCCAGGTAGCGAATGGATCCAAGCGAGCTGAGACTGACTATTTTCCCTCCACCGTTCCGCTCCATGAGCTTTGCCGCTTCCTGGGCACAGAAAAGCAAGGCTCTGCTGTTGATGTTCATCGTCCAATCCCAGTGTGATTCCTCCAACTCCATCACCGGGCGCAAAACACCGGAAGCGGCGTTATTGACCAGTACATCCAGACGTCCAAATTCCTTATCGATTTCTTCAAACATGGCTTTGATTTTGTCCACATCGCCTACGTTCGCCCTGGCGAGGAGGGCCTTTCTTCCCCTTTTCTCTATTTCTTCCACTGTTTCCAGAGCCCCTTTTTTGCTCCGGGCATAGTTGACGACAATATCATACCCCTGCTCCGCCAATGCGATGGCGGCGGCTTTCCCGACTCCCTTGCTGCTGCCGGTTACAAGTGCCACTTTATTGCTCATTATGTATCCACCTTTCCAATTCAATAAATATATTTTACCCTTCACATGAAGTTTGGACAATCCGGGTATAGTGAAAGACATACACCGGCCATAAGGAGGTAATGGATCATGTATGAAGGGCGAGATATGACGGAGCTGACCATGATGTCCAAAAAGGACTGGACAGATGATGAACTCCATTTTTTTTACTTCTCCCTCCAGCAGATGACCCCCTATCTGAATGAAGAAGGTAAATCCATCCAGAAGGACATCATCCTGGAACTGCAAAACCGCGGAGGGATATAACAAGCCGGGAGCTTTCATCCTGGCTTGTTATACGTTCTTTTCTTTATAGGCCTTCCATATCTTTTGGTGGGAAACGGGAAAAGCAAACTCCTCCAGTTCATCTGGAGTGACCCATAGCCCTCCCTTGTTCCCCTGAATCTCTCCATTAACGGTACCGGCGTAAGTGTGGATCGACCATGTCAGGTGGCTGAAAACGTGATCCACTTTTGTAAATGCCCCCGGCTCCAGATTTACATCCATGCCAGTTTCATAATCAAGGTAATCCTTTAAAGCGCTCCGTGCCTCAGGCAACATGCCGCTGTCCTCCATGTTGGGAAATTCCCACAGATTGGCAAGCAGACCCTTAGGCGCACGCTTCCGGATCAGAAATTGGCCATCCTCATTTTTCAGGACTGCAGCCATACGGTCCTCATGCCTTGTACTCTTTTTTCGTGTTTTGACCGGCAGTTCACCCTGCACCCCCGCCTCGAATGCCTGGCAGTGCTCCCTTACCGGACAAAGAAGGCAGGATGGCGAGGTTGGCGTACAGATAAGCGCTCCCAGTTCCATAAGGGCCTGGTTGAAATAAGAAGGATTTTCGTGAAACATGAGCCCTCTTACTGCATCTTCAAACAGTTTCCGGGTGGATGGCTTTGCAATATCATTCCAAATGAGAAGAATGCGGGACAGCACCCTCATCACATTTCCATCCACCGCCGGCTCAGGCCTCCCATAAGCGATGCTTAGAACGGCGCCCGCCGTGTAGGGGCCGACCCCTTTAAGGCTCGAAAAATGGGCTTTGTCATCCGGAACGGTGCCGCCATAGTTTTCGGCCACTTCTTTCACTGCAGCGTGGAGATTGCGCACACGGGAATAATAGCCAAGGCCTTCCCATACTTTCAATATTGATTCCTCATCCGCCTCGGCAAACGATTCAAGCGTAGGGAATTTTTCCAGAAATCTTTTGAAATACGGGATGACCGTATCCACCCTCGTTTGCTGGAGCATGATTTCGGACACCCACACCTTATAAGGGTCTGAATCCTTGCGCCATGGGAGATCTCTCTGTTCACGGATAAACCATGTGACTAAATCATCCTGGAAAGATGGGATATCCACATGTTTTAAACTATTTGTAACAATTTCATTCATTTCAATATCTCCCTGATGTTAATGACCGTGCCAATTTGGGAATAATCCATAATAGACCATGACCCTATTGCATTTTTCCAATTGTTAAAATATCATGGTTTAAACATATACGCTTCAAAATCCCTTCTTGGAGGAGGATTTCGTTTTGGATACAGCAACACACGCAGTCATGGGTATCGCCATTGGAGGTCTTGCCACATTAGACCCTGTTGTTGCAGAAACGACTGCCAATTCCCATAGTGTATTGGTGGCAGCCATCATCGGCTCCCAAATACCCGATATTGATACGTTTTTAAAGTTGAGAAACAATGCTGTTTATATACGAAACCACCGGGGTCTGACCCACTCGGTTCCCGCAGTGCTGTTTTGGCCCATTGTCGTGACCGCATTTGTGTCCCTTTTTTATCCTGAGTCGAATACCCTGCATTTATGGATTTGGTCACAGATTGCCGTTTTCCTTCATGTTTTTGTCGATATATTTAACGCCTATGGAACCCAGGCGCTCCGGCCCTTCTCTTCTAAATGGGTGGCGCTTGGCACGATCAATACATTTGACCCGGTTATTTTTTCCACCCATGCTGTCGCCATCCTGATTTGGGCTTTTGGCGCCCCGGCCGGCTATACATTTCTCGTGTTATATATAGTTCTGGCCGGCTATTACTTGTTCAGGCACATCATGCAAAGGGCCGTACGTTCTGCTGTCCTGAAAACGATACCGGATGCCGATGAAATCATCATAGCTCCAACCATGCGTTTTAACCAATGGAGACTGGCCGTCACCTCAAAGGACTGTTTCTATGTAGGGCGTGCCTATAAGAGATCCATTACGATATTTGATAAATTTAAGCGTGTACCCGTGCCGGAAACGAAAATCATCAAAGCGGCCAAAAAAGATAAAAACATCTCGGCTTTCCTTTCTTTTTCACCGATTTACCGGTGGGAAGCGGTGGAGTTTGATGATTATTACGAAGTGCGGTTCATTGACCTGCGATATCGAAGCAATGGACATTATCCGTTTGTCGCGATTGTCCAGCTTGATTGCAATCTCGACATCATCACTTCCTATACAGGATGGATTTTCAGCGAAGAAAAACTCCGGAAAAAACTGAGCGTCGCCACCGATTGACGATGCGGCCCTTTCCTATATGGGAAAGGGTCTTTTAATGTTTGATGTCCCCATCCTCCTGCAGCATGTGTGCGTACTTCGGATTCATGGCGGCAAATTCGTGGAGCCTGTCTCCGTATTGGCCAATCCAGCTGCGCACAACTTTGTCGGCCATCTCTTGGCCTTTGTACGTTCTTCCCGCCTTGGCGTAAGTCGTTTCGAAATCTTCCCACAGCAATTCCACCCACGTTCTCGCGCGGGCATAGGATAGGTTTGGATTTTTGTCCAGCAGATACTCTGTCAGCCTTTCATGATAATCATTCATCTTCCCACTCCCTTTCCATATGCAGTTATTGTCACAAGTAATAAGCCGCTCCGTCAGCAATACTACATAATGCGGGATAATCGCCGCATCTCTCTGCTTAAAGGAGGAGTTTCCATGCGCAATAAAGCGAAGGATTTCCCCTATGGTAACGCCAATAAATTAGAGGGCGAACCGAGGGCAAAATCGGAGTATGCCCCTATCCGTGCAGATGGCTCCATCAATACCCGTCCACAGGAAAGAATGGCGGCATCAGGTTCCAGGAACATTAAAAACCGCTGACATACGTGAAGCCTTGTACTGCCGTCAAAATACGGCAGGTGCAAGGCTTCCTTATTTAAGGAGGGATATCGGAAGAGCTTCTTGCTTTCCTGTTCCGTTGAGACGGTATCCCCAGGCAAAAACACCGTTCATATAATCAATCTTGAAATAAGTTCCCGGATCGCCTTCTATGGCATAAATCTCACCCGGTTTGAAATCATCCGGGTTAAGAAGATACGCTTTCGCCATCTGTACTCTTCTTTCATAAACAGCAAACTCATTCACAATACCAAGCTGTTCGGCTTTGCGGGCTTTTTCGGTCAGCCGTGCAATTTCCTGCTTCAATTCATATTCTGTCATGTGGCTGTAACGTTTTTCTGTATCCATTTTTCAAACCGCCTTTATTCATCCTGCTCCTGCTCAGATAGGAAACGATCGATCAGGTCCATCGGAAA
>DATBUB010000154.1:0-23857 GCA_036516555.1 Bacillaceae bacterium | reverse complement strand
TTGGATAAGCATCCAATGGGCCTCTTGGCGGTGTGCCAGGAACGTTGTTGCCGTCTTTCGTGTACAGTCCGTGGTGGCATGGGCAGAAAAACATATCCGGATGTTTTTCATTGCCTCCCCAGTTAACGGTGCAGCCCAAGTGCTTACAAATTGGAGACAGTGCAACAATCTTGCCTTCTTTGTTTTTGTAAACCCAAGCTGTCTGAGTAACTTCGGAGGTATACCATGCATCCTTTTGCTCATATGAGAAATCAACACGAACTGGTTCTTCCGTGATATCGGCGATCTTTTTATCGGTCATTTTGAAATCACCGGCAGCTTCCGCTTTAAAAACAGGATCAACTGCGAACCGAAGCATTGGCATCAGCATTCCAGCCGCCATAAAACCGCCCACGCCAGTAAGCGTGTAGCTAAGGAATTGACGTCTTGTTACAGGATTCTTGCTCATCCTTTTCCCCCCTCTGTCAGTAAGGTAAGTCCATCGGACATAATTATGCACATTCATACAAACTAGGACATAATCATGATATATCAATATATCCCGCAGGTCAATAATATAGAATGTTAAACCTTGTCAACTATGTGGCAATTCAAGACCGTCAGACGGACTGCCAATGGCGCACAATTTCTGCCAAAAGCTGCTTCACCTGGCTTTCAATGATGGAATGCTTATATTGATCTTCCATGTGTTCAAAAGGCACGGAAGGCAGCCAAAGCAAAGAGCCTTTAACCTTGCTTTCAAGTGGCTTCCAGCCCGAGTCGGAAGTCAATAGGAAAACAGTGGAAAATCCGCTCGATCTGGCCTCCTCAGTCCATTTGTCCAGCGTCTCCGCCTTTTGGGCACCTTCCATTGTATCCAGATAGGTGAAAGGCGGAATAAAGAGCATTCTTCCTTTAAATTGCCTTTCGAGATGAAGGGCCAAAAGCTGAATGAACTCTGCCTGCTCGGCCGTCTGCTTCATCCCTTCTCCAAATGTTATGGGGAGAAGCGGGATGACTGCCGTATCCACATACAGTCTTTCTTTCAAATAAAGGTCTATATCTTTGGCGTTCCAATTCATGAATGATGACACCCCGTGATTTATTATTTGCTTTTTCATATTTTAACATTCTCCATTAGGCAAAGCATTTATGAAGACTCAAAAAAACCCTCCTGTTTTCACTTGGAGGGCTTAGAGCTCTTTCAATTGCTTCAATTGGGCAGACAGTTCCTCAAAACGTTCCCTGTCATTCCGGTCAAGCGACTCATCAATGAGCTTCATCAACTTGTCCTCCCTGAAAGAACGGAGGCTTTCATTCAGAAATTGTTCGGCGATTGCCTTATCCTTTTCATCCAGATGAAAAGTCTTTGGCATGAATGGATTGTCTTCCAGTACCGCTGCATACTGATGGCATTGATGGGAAGCGCGGAAATTGATTTGGATATAGATGTCTTCATCACGATTAAGCCGGATATCATGGAATGATTTTTCCGCATCGGTGGTCATGATGTTTTCTTTATAAAAACGGAATGGAACTTCCCTTGTGCAATGGGTGGACATGATCAAGCCTCTTGGACAGCATTGTGCATCTTCAACAAAGTGGACCTTTTCCATGAGCTGGTCATGGCTCATGAGGTAATTGAGGATCCATACAGACTCTCTTCGTTTCAATTGGTATCGATTTAAAAACCAGCGAATAAAATCTTTTTTCTCGTTGACAGATACAGGGGTTGCCACTGTTAATCCCTCCTCTGCGTAATGGTTTTTATTCTTCCAGGAGACGTTCCACCGTATCCATCCATTCCACGTTATCAGGTTCAAGACTTGCCAGTTTTCCAAATATGCCGGCAGCCTCCTCCCTTTGTCCTTCCTCTATCAGAAAATATCCATAATCCTTAAGAAAATCCCGGTTGCTGTTTAATTCATTATATGCAAGCCTGTATTCGTTTAATGCCTGTGAATATTGGCCTGCGGCATGATGTCCAAGTGCCGCATGCCAACGGAATCTCGGGTCGTCCATTCCGTTATCAATAAAGCCCAGCGCTATTTCCAAAACATCAGCATATCGTTCCTGGCGGATCAGGAGCTGGTCCAGTTTCAGCGCAGCTTCTATATATTCCGGATCCAGAGCGAGTGCCTGCCTCAAAAAGGATTCGGCTTCCTCCTCTTTTCCCGTCTTCAAAGCAAGAATTCCGGCCATTTCATATAACTCTTTGTTAAATTCATCGTGCTCGAGTCCTTCTTTTGCCACTTCCAGCGCCTTGTCAGCCTGTTCCTCATGCTCATGGCATTTCGCCAGATACATATATAGGGTATGATAGTCAGGATCAATCTCCTTCAGTTCATTAAAGGCTTTTTTTGCCCTCGTATACTGCCCTGCCTGAAACGCGGTCAAACCGTAACCAAACAGCACATTGATTTCAAGCCGGTCCTCAAGGGCTTTCTCATAGTAAGGGAGAGAATCTTCAAAAGCGCCGCCTGCACTCAAGGCCTCCGCCATCCTTGCGTTAACATTTTGGCCGGCCATCTCTTTCTCTCCTGCTTTAAGCAGGCGCTCAAAACATTTTATCGCTTCCAAGAAACGCCCCAGTGACATATACAACTCACCCAGCGCATAGTCAATGACCGGCTCTTCAGGCAGGATGTTCTTGGCCAGAAGCAATTTTTGTTCGCTGACTTCAAATAGACCCTGCATCTGATACAGATCCGCTTGAAGAAGCAAAGCCCGAGGATAATCAGGGTCGGAAGCATCGAGCGCTTCCAAATGCCTGTACGCTTCCTCCTCCCGCCCCATCTCCATCAGCAGCTCCGAGAGCAGAACCCTCAGTTCCCCTTCCTCAGGGTAGGCTGAAATCAGCCTTTCGTAAAGATCCGCAGCTTCTTCTAAAAAGCCATATTGGGACAGCCGGGATGCAAGCCAATATAAATCATGGTCAGAGCTTTCTTTTTTAACTTTTTCAAACAGTTCCTGCGCTTCCGGAAGGTTATTTTCTTCCATGTATTTAATCAGTCTTTGCACATCATTCATGGGCATATTTCCTTTCAAGCTGTAAAAGTTTACAAGAACAGGGCAGTCTTCTCGATCCTGATCTCCTGTCCAAAACCGGGACGGAAAAATGCCTGTCCGTCAACAGAAGTGATATGTCCATTTTGAACGGTCACCGCCGGTCTCTGACTATCATAGTCGATAGCCAGCCCCTGTTCAAATATGCTGTTTTTAAAATAGAGATTATAACTTATTTCGCCGCCGGGCCTCAATATTCCTCTTTTAGGATACAATCCAATTTTTTTCAGCACTGCCAGCCCGATCGGTGCTTTATAGGACAGAGGTGAAGGGTGGTGATGGATTTTCTGTGATTGAAGAAGGTTTGTCCACTTTTTCAATACCTTCACCTTATCCCGGTAATGGCCTTCAGGCGGCATGTACGGGATGAAAAGGGGATTATACGGGAAGCAGACCTCCCTGTACCAGCCCCATGGCAATTCCGACAAGTCGCCCATGGAATCAAATTCAATAAATATGACTGGGATTCTGAGAGCTTTGCATTTTCGCAAAAGAGAAGTGGTCAGCGTTTTAGGGGATATCTTGAGGCCAATTAAAAAGTCGATCGGGCAATTCAGCAGGGATTTCCGTTTATCCCTGATTCGTTGGTCCAGCTGATATTCGTATTCAACTTCAAAAAAGGTAAGGACGGCTCCAGCCCCTTTCAATAGATAATGCCTGATATAATATTCTTTGCATAAGCTAAAATTTCCTTTTGGGCCATCAGGATCATAAAGTACATGCTGCGGCGTCAGGACAAACGGCCGAACATCCACCCTCATTGCATTATGATGGGCGAAATGAGTGCCAATCTGGAGGATTTCACGGTCTTTCACATAAATGGAAACAGATTTGGCTCCTGAATCGGAGACCAGGGTTGCATCATCAATGATATATTGCAAATATGGCCCCTCCTCTTTCTGATATGCCTGTCATTGACAACATATGAGGAACAGGAGGAAACCATGCATCGTAAGGGAGTCTCCTTTATGAAAACATCCTTTTTTTTATTTTTTGGTAGACGGTTTCCAAAAGGGCTGCTTCTACCTCCCGAATAACAGGCTGTCCAACAGATTCCAATAAAACAAATCTTGGAGTGCCTGCGTGAGATTTTTTATCTTTCCGCATAGCAGACATCACCGTATCAAATGCAAGATTCTCTGGGACATAAAATCTATACCCCAGCCTTTCACTCCATTCAACATATTTCTTAAGCGGAAAATCCAGCCCTTCCAATTCAATGCTGAGCATCAGTGCATACACCATTCCGGTCATCACCGATTCACCGTGCGTCACCTTTCCGTATCCGCCGGCTGCTTCTATGACGTGGCCAAGTGTATGGCCAAAATTCAAAACTGCACGGAGGCCGGCTTCTTTCTCATCCTTCTCAACAATCCCCGCCTTGATTTGAACCCCTTTTGCCAAAATATACTGCAAGCGTTTACCAGACACATCCTCAATTGAATGGATGTGTTCCATGATGTAATCAAGCAGTCCTGCATCTGCAATTAGGGCATGCTTGACCGCTTCAGCGAAACCAGAACGCACTTCCTGTTCCGGCAAAGTTGTAAGGAAATCAGTATCATAGATGACCGCATCCGGCTGATGGAAAGCTCCGACCATATTTTTAGCCTCTGGCAGGTTGATGGCCGTCTTTCCTCCAACGGCACTATCGTGCGCCAAGATGGTGGTCGGAACCTGGATAAATGGAATCCCTCTCATGTAGGTCGCGGCAACGAAACCGGAAAGGTCACCTACCGCCCCTCCTCCGAATGCCAAGATGCATGACTTTCGATCAAGGCCCCTCTCAAGGGCGTATGACAGGCAATGTTCGTAAACTGAAAACTGTTTGGCCATCTCCCCGGAGTGAACAATTGTATGGTCCGTTTCGACCTCTGCAGGCAGGCTTTGAATGAGAGTATCCAGATGGAGTCTGCTGACTGTCTGATCTGAGATGACAAGAAGCTTCGTGTATTGATTTTCACGTATGAGTTTGGCCAATTCATCGATGACCTGCGGACCAATCATTACCGGATACGTTTTGGATGAAGTTTTCACCATAATGTTCATGTGGACACAACTCCTCACAACTGCTTGGATTCCTTTTTTATTTTCCGGTAGAAGAACGTCTCTTCCGGTTCTAGACCATAGGAGGCGGCATGGAAGATTTGTTCTGTGCTTCCGACAAATAGGGTTCCTCCGGGCCGCAATGCATCTGAAAATTTGGCATACAGCATGTCCTTTGCTTCTTCTGTAAAGTATATAAGCACATTCCTGCAGACGATCAAGTCGAAGTCGGATCCGAAACGGTCTGCCAGCAGGTTATGCCTTTTAAAATGGACAGTTCGTTTTATTTCATCTGACAGCAAATAACCAGGACCGTCCCGCTTAAAAAACCTTCGTTTCATGATTTCAGGCACTTCTTGCAAAGACCTTTCCGGATATAAGCCCTTCTTGGCTGCCAAGATCGCTTCGTTGTCAATGTCTGTCGCCAAAATGGAAATTTGGTCAAGCGGGACAAAAGCAGATAAAATCATTGCAATGGTGTAGGGTTCTTCACCAGTGGAGGATGCTGCACTCCAGATTTTTAGTGTCTTTCTTTCGGCCAGCAGGCGCGGAAGGATTTTTTGTTCCAGAACCTCCCACCTTGCTCTATTTCGGAAAAATTCAGTTACATTGATGGTCATCCTGTCAAGAAACTCCTCCATCAATGCCGGGTTATGTTCTAAGCCCTCGTATAATTCCTTGAATGAACGATAGCCTTTTTTTTCATAAAAAGAGGTTAATCTTCTCAACATCTGCGCTTCTTTGTAAAGTGACAAATCAATGCCAGTTTTCTCTTTCAGCCTTCGTGTAAAAAGACTGTAGTCCGTATTCATATCTTTGTCCCCTGCCCCGAATCTTTCTCTTTTATTGTATAAACCGGCCATCCAGCCGGAACCATTCTGAATGAAAAAAGCGCCTGCAAATGCAAGCGGCTTCTCTTTTTTAGTAGATCCAGTTATTGATCAGCTTCGAATACTCAACGATTTCTTCGCTGCGGAAGAATAAGCCGATTTCTCTTTCCGCGCTTTCAGGTGAATCAGAACCATGGATGACGTTCTTGCCGACTGTCAGTCCGAAGTCACCGCGGATCGTTCCCGGTGCTGCATCTTTTGGATTGGTGGCACCCATCATTTGGCGGGCAGTGGAAATGACATTTTCTCCTTGCCATACCATTGCGAACACGGGTCCTGATGTAATGAACTCCACCAGCTCACCAAAAAACGGACGCTCTTTATGTTCACCGTAATGCTCTTCAGCCAATTCAGCCGGAATGCTCATCAATTTCGCCCCAACAAGCTGAAAGCCTTTTTTCTCAAAGCGGGCAACGATGTCACCGATCAGTTCTCTTTGTACTCCGTCCGGTTTAACCATTAAAAACGTTTTTTCCATTCATATCACTCCTGCCATTAAAATCATGCTTGGGAAAAGCCCACGAAAATCATAACATTGATTGCTTTACATGGCAAACAATGAGAGAAAATCTTCCTGCTGCAAAATAACAGCAACATCATCCACTCAATAGCTTCTTTTTCCAATGTAAACCGCAATGTCCCTTAGCGTCTTTTTGGCCCGGTTATCCGGGAGGTCTTTCAATACAGCCAGCGCCTTATTCAAATATTGCCTGCTGACACCCCTTGATTGTTCAATGGCCCCTGACCTTTTGATGCAGCTGATGATTTCCCGCATCTCTTCAGGGGGGGCATCTTTTGTTACACGAATGATCTTTTCATAGAGGGCTGGATCTTTCATGGCAAAAAGCACAGGAAGCGTAATGTTTCCCTGCCTCAAGTCTTCGCCTGCCGGCTTGCCCAGCTCTTCTTCTGTCCCGGTAAAATCGAGAATGTCATCCGTTATTTGATAGGACATGCCTATATAATATCCGAACCTGTACAGTGCGGAGGAAACGGGACCTTTTGCATTTGCCGCAACCGCACCGAGTTTGCTGCTGACCGCAATCAATAATGCGGTTTTCCTCTTGATTCTCCTGAAATAATCCTTTAATGTCTGATCATAACGATATTTATCTTTAATTTGTTCAATTTCACCGATGCACACTTCAACGATGGCTTCGGCCAATATTTTATGAGCAGCGGGATTTTCAATTTCCGTCATGTATTCCAGAGATCTCGCAAGAATATAGTCCCCCGTGTACATGGCGATCCTGTCATCCCATGTGAAATTGATCGTTGGCTGGCCGCGTCTGAGCTCCGCACTATCTATGACATCATCATGGACAAGAGATGCCATATGGATCAATTCCAATGCGACTGCAGCATTCTTTACCTGGTTGATATCATAAACTCCGAATTTTGCGGACAGCAGGACAAAGACTGGCCGAATTCTCTTGCCGCCCGCTTTAAGCAGCTGGATGGAAGAGGTTTGAAGCAGGCTGGAATCAGAGTGAAAAGCATTTTCCAGTTCCTTTTCGATTACGTCAAGATCCGACTTCATATTGGCATAAAGCATCGAAAGTTTCATTGTTTTTCCACCCAAAATTTATTTCTCTTTGTAGCCGATATGAGCTGCAGCAGCACCGCCGCTGAATGGTTTATATATGACTCCGGAGAAACCAGCCCTCCAGAACATTTGAGCAAGCTCTTCCATTCCGGGAAAATCTCTTGCAGATTCTTGCAGCCAGGAATACTCTTTAAAACTGTTAGCAAAAACCTTGCCGATAAACGGCATAACATATCGGAAATAAGCATAATACAGCTGGCGGTAACCCGGTATGGTCGGCTGGGATGTTTCCAGACAAACGGCCATACCGCCCGGTTTAAGCACGCGGTGCATCTCCTGGAGGACTTTCATGTAGTCAGGCACATTGCGCAGCCCGAAACCGATGGTGACAACATCAAACATATTATCTTCAAATGGAAGCTCCATCGCATTTCCGCAAACGAGTTCCACATTGTCCAGTTTTTCGTCACGGACTTTTTCCATTCCGATTTTCAGCATATTGTTGCTGAAATCCAGCCCGTACACTTTTCCGGAAGGACCGGTTTCTTTGGCCAGGGCTATGGTCCAATCCCCGGTTCCGCAGCATACATCCAATGCAGACCAGCCTTCTTGGACGTCCATTTTCTTCATCGTCACGTTACGCCATTTTTTATGCTGCTTAAAGCTGATGATTGAATTCATTGTGTCATATTTATCATGAATTTTTTCAAATACATGATGTACACGCTCTTCTTTTGATTCCATTCGGTACCCTTCTTCCCTGCATGTTCTGTCCATTGTCACATATCATCCAGCAAACTTGCCAGCCTTTCCCGAATAAGCTCAGGAATCGCCGGAATCGACATGGCCATCTTCTTCAAAGCATGTCCCGATTCTTCAGCATAATCGTTCCACAAGCCCAGAAGCTTTTCATGATCCGTAGCCGGCAAATCGCGCCCTTCTGAAGATGCAACACAGCCATATTTCTTAAGACCCTCAAAAAAAATGGAAAATTGCCCCGATTCAAATTGGGCCTTTTCAGAAATCAGCCTTTTAAGGAAGAAATATTCCTTTGTGAATGGTCCGGATCCCGCTGAGCCGAAATGGAGGCTGAACTCCTGAAGCAACAGGGATTCCGCTTGATTAAAGCTGGAGACAAACTGGCTGATTCCTTCAGGTTCATATAAATATATACGTATTTTATGTTCATTGATGGACTTGATTGCCGAGGCAAGCGTCCGAATCAAGCTGATATTTTCAATTTGGGCGAGCATTTGATAATACATGCCGCTGAAAAAGTCTCCTGCCAAAACTGTAAGCTGGCGTTCTTTCAGCGATTTTTTCTGCAGGACTTGCTCGTGTGTGTCCAAAGCCATTTGTACAAGCATGGCCGTGGTTATGTATCTTTCACTTTCATCTTTGGATAAATTGAAATCATTAAGTGAATCGGATAAGAAGAGGATTCGGTCTTCATCAATGGCAGGCTCGCCAATGTGCAGCTGGAGGTAAGGATGAAAACTTTGCTGCCTTATTAAGTTTTTCACAGAATCTACATGATGCAACTGGTCCCGCACTGCCATTTCCCTAATCCCCATTTCTTTAACATATGTCATTTCCTAGCGAATGCATGAACCATTATAGCATAACAGCTTCATCCGCTTCCATTCTGTGGTGCTCATTTAGCCATAAGGCCGCAATCCTTTACTTTCCGCTGTCTATTTCCCCCATGGATGTGAACAGCTTGGCATTTCCCCTGATCTTGATTGCGGAAGTATGCTCTGTAAATTGTGCGATCATGACTTCACCCGTGTCCAATTTTTCGGAATGGTGAAAACGCGTATCCGAGCCTCTCGTAAGCCCGATGACATTCACTCCGTCTTCCAGCGCTTTGATCACGATAAAATCTGATTGTCCGCCTTGTGTATGTTTCATTTATTTCACCTCTATGATATGGGAGGAAGATATCCCGTTATCCTCCGTATATATGGCTTTTACCCTTTGATCAGGGACAGCACTTCCGAACGGGACTGGCTGTCTTTCAAAAAGATGCCCCTTACCGCAGATGTGACAGTTTTCGACCCCGGCTTTTTTACACCCCGCATTGTCATGCACATATGCTCCGCCTCCAGCACCACCATTACGCCGTGCGGTTCCAGCTTCTTCATCATGGCATCCGCTACGGTCGATGTAATTCGTTCCTGAAGCTGCGGACGCTTTGATACGGCTTCAACGGCCCGGGCAAGCTTGCTGAGGCCAGCCACCCTTCCGTTTCTTGGAATATAGGCTACATGCGCCTTTCCAAAGAATGGCACGAGATGGTGCTCACACATCGAGAAGAAAGGAATATCCTTAACGAGGACAAGCTCTTCATGCTCTTCGCCAAAAATAGTTTCAAAGTATTGCTCCGGGTCCTCTCCCAGCCCCGAAAATACCTCTTCATACATTTTGGCCACCCTTTTCGGTGTATCCAACAATCCCTCACGGCTGGGATCTTCGCCGATCGCTTCCAATATCAAACGTACCGCTTCCTCTATTTGCGGGCGATTTACCTCTGCCATAAAAACTGCCTCCTAGTAACAATTGACCTGTAGACCAATTTTATCATAATCAACCGGAAAACAAAAAAGAACCGCCGCTAACCGGCAGTTCCTTTTTGTTTCACGCTCTAAAGAATGTATGTAATTATTTAACAGCATCTTTAAGCGCTTTACCTGGTTTGAACGCAGGCACTTTGCTTGCTGCGATTTCGATTTCTTTACCTGTTTGTGGGTTGCGTCCTTTACGGGCTGCACGCTCACGGACTTCAAAGTTACCAAAACCGATTAACGCTACTTTATCCCCGTTAGCCAAAGCGTTTTGGATGGACTGGAATACAGCATCAACTGCTTTGGTTGCGTCCTTTTTGGACAATTCAGCCGATTCGGCTACGGAATTGATGAGTTCAGTTTTGTTCATGCCTTTCACCTCCTCCCAAAGTAGAGAGATCGCTTGTTCATAACTGCTATTACATTTGTGAACAAATAAGAGAGTTTCTAAACATGAAAATGCCAGAAACCACAGAATTGTTGATGTATCAGGGCTTTAACAACAATTCTGTTTAAAAGATTATCATAATAAAATAGTGTTAGCAAGAAGAAAAGGCGTAATATATGGAAAAGGTGCCGAATAACTTTGTATTCGGCACCTTTTCTTATAAAATAATGGCTATCAAGCCGCCTGACCCTTCATTGATGATTCTTTCAAGCGTCTCTTTCAGCTTATACCGGGCATTCTCAGGCATCATGGCCAGTTTCGCCTGTATGCCCTCCCTTACAAGAGAGCTCAGGCTCCTCCCAAATATGTCTGAATTCCATATGGAAAGAGGATCGTCTTCAAAGTCCTGCATCAAATATCTGACAAGTTCTTCACTCTGCTTTTCAGTTCCGATAATAGGGGCAAATTCTGATTCAACATCCACTTTAATCATGTGAATCGACGGAGCCACCGCTTTCAGCCTTACGCCAAACCTGGCGCCCTGCCTGATGATTTCAGGTTCATCAAGGCTCATGTCGGAAAGCGATGGGGCTGCTATGCCATAGCCCGTCTGTTTCACCATGACAAGTGCATCCGATATTTGGTCATACTCCCTTTTGGCATCTGCAAAGTCCTGCATCAGTTCCAGCAGATGATCCTTGCCTCGCACTTCAATGCCAACAATTTCTTTCAGCACCTGGTCATATAATTCATCGGGTGCATACAAGTCGATTTCAGCAATCCCCTGCCCCATGTCCACACCTGCAAGACCCGCATTTTCAATGAAATCGTAATCATGGAATTGCTGAACCACCCTATCAACGTCCCTAAGCCGCTTTATATCTTTTACCGTCTCTTTAACGGCCTCCTGATAGTCAGACCTCAGCCAGTGATTTTCCTTCAGCACCATCACCCAGCTTGGAAGGTTGACGTTCACCTCAAGGACCGGGAACTCATATAGGGCTTCCCTGAGAACGCTCAAAACGTCAGATTCCCTCATCGTTTCTACAGACATTCCTAGAACAGGAATATCATATTTATCAGCCAGCTGTTTCCGGAGCACCTCCGTTTCCGGATGATGCGGCCTCGAAGAATTGAGGACCATGATGAAAGGTTTTCCAACTTCCTTAAGTTCTTCAATCACTCGTTCCTCGGCTTCGACATAATCCTGTCTCGGTATTTCTCCGATCGTTCCATCAGTCGTAATGACTACCCCCAGCACCGAATGCTCCTGAATCACTTTCCTTGTTCCGATTTCAGCCGCTTCATGAAAGGAAATCGGCTCCTCGTACCACGGTGTATGGATCATCCGCGGCCCGTTTTCATCTTCGTAGCCTTTTGCCCCTGGGACAGTATATCCCACGCAGTCGACGAGCCTTACATTCACCTCAAGCCCATCGTCCACTTGGACCGCGACTGCCTGGTTGGGGACGAATTTGGGCTCCGTGGTCATGATTGTCTTGCCGGCAGCGCTTTGGGGAAGCTCATCCTGGGCACGGGCACGGTCTGCTTCACTTTTAATATTGGGCAGCACCGCCAATTCCATAAATTTTTTGATAAATGTGGATTTTCCCGTCCGGACCGCCCCAACCACTCCCAAATAAATGTCACCGCCGGTTCTTTCAGCGATATCTTTAAAAATATCCACCTTTTCCAAGAGGTTCCCTCCCATCATTAAGTTCAAGGGACAACACACCGAAAAACATATTGACAATATATATTTATGATGTTGTCCGATTCTGATATGACAGTTTCAAAAAATAATATAAAGCAAACAAAAAAACCTTCTTCCACAGTATATTTTGCGGAAGAAGGAATATTCCTATTTTGCCATGAACACAGGTTCATTCTTTTCGTTGATGGTATAGGGCAAGGAGTATGCCGGTACAATGACGGAATCCTCTGACAGCAGGCTCCTTATATCGTCCCCGGGTTTAAATGTATGGTCTTTCTCTTGCAAGGCAAGATATAAATCACTTTGATAATCTACAAATATCTTTCCTTGGCCGTTGATGACAAAAGGCAAATTATTGTTTGTGTAAGGCGAGATGACATAAGGCTCTTCTTTATAGCCTATTTTCTTATAATCAATGGAAAAAACATTTTCGGCTATTGTCTCCTTGAACGGAGGGTATCCTTGTGTACCGATTCTCATGTTCAATTCCCTGATTTTCTCTGCAATTCGCAGGTCAAAAACCTTGACGGTCGGGTCCGTTTCCACATCAATAAGGACATACTGGAATACGCCGCCATTTTCAAAGGCATTTCCCGGCGGCGTGGCCAAGTACTGCGGGTACAGCTTGGAAAAATCAATGGGATATTTCAAATAGATCGGCGTATCCATATCCCTTGTCTTGATGGGAAGGATTCCACCGTTTGACTCGCTGAAACGTTCCACCGCTTCTTGTACCGACCGGACCTGTTCCTCGTACGGAATCTTATTCTCCGCCTTTCTGTCCTGGGGGAAAAAGCACCCTGACAGCAATAAGGAAACAAGGATGATCAAAGCCGTATTAAATGAGCTTTTCATGTGAACCCTTCCTTTCTGCCATGCCAGACCGGTTTCCCATCAATATGTCGGCCCGGATAAAACAACATAGAGCATCAAAAGGCCGCCGACAATCATAAAGGCCCAGGCGGTGATAGCTGTAATCACTTTCAAAATCGTCTTGTTCAGTTTGTATCTGCTTATGTAAATGGTGAACATGGCCAGCGCCATTAGAATCATGGCGACAATGGAAATCCACATTTTTTGCATGGATAATGACATCACTCTACCTCCAACCGTCAGAACTTGTGTAAATATCCGGAACTCATTATAACACAAGCCAGCCGGATGCCGGCACACTAAATATCACAAAAAGAGAAACTTAAAAAAAGAAGCAAAGGAATGCCTTCGCTTCACCATGTGTTGACAATTAAATACCCAAACCACCCGTTTAAGCAATTTTTCTTCAATGTATCATATGCTTGTTGAATAAGTTAGCATCCTCTAATGCCTAATCTGCTTATTGTTCCGATAATTGTTCGCTTAAAATATCTACAAGGTCTTCCATTTCGTGAGTTTTCAAACGGGCCATCAGCCTGTCCACCGCCTGCTTGGCATCAACCTCACCAAAAAGAATTTGATACAATGCCTCTGTGATCGGCATACTGGCCCCGTATTTCTTCGCAAGCTGATGTGCAGCCTTTGTGGTCCTGACACCTTCCACGACCATCCCCATGTTTTGAAGGACATCGTCAAGATTCTGTCCTTTTCCCAGCATGTTGCCTGCCCGCCAGTTACGTGAATGAACGCTGGTGCACGTAACAATCAAGTCGCCTATCCCGGCAAGGCCGGAAAAAGTGAGCGGGTTTGCTCCCATTTTGGTTCCCAGCCTTGAAATTTCGGCCAATCCGCGTGTGATCAATGCCGCTTTGGCATTGTCGCCATAGCCCAATCCATCCGAAATGCCTGCAGCCAATGCGATGATGTTTTTCAAAGCCCCGCCTATTTCCACTCCGACCATGTCGGGGTTTGTATAAACTCGAAAATTCTGGTTCATGAACAAATCCTGTACCTTGTTGGCCGCTTCCATGTTTCTGGAGGAAACCGTAACCGTTGTCGGGTGCCTGAGGCTGACTTCTTCCGCGTGGCTTGGACCCGATAACACCACAATGTCCTCCAGCATTTTTTCAGGGATTTCTTCCTCAATCATTTCAGAAATCCGAAGAAGGGTGTCAGGCTCGATCCCCTTGCTTACATGGACGAGCGTGAGCGGTTCTGGATGCAGTTTCACCACTTCCCGCATCATTTCCCTTATTGCCTTTGTTGGAACGGCAACAACCGCTGTTTGAACGTCTGCAAGGGCATCCCCCAAATCAAGGAAAGCACGGATCTCTTCCGGCAGCTGAATGCCGGGCAAGTACTTTTCATTTGTGTGTGCACCGTTTATTTCTTCCATCTGTTCTTTATTCCGGGTCCAAAGCTTGACCTTGTGGCCATTATCAGCCAGCACTATGGCAAGGGCTGTCCCCCAGCTTCCTGCTCCAATTACCGCCAATGTTTCTTTGTTTGACACATCCATCACCTGTTTCGTTATTCTGACTGGTACGTTGCCGTTACTTCCGCTGCCTTGGAATGATTCTGATCGGAGTCCCCTCGAATCCGAATGCATCCCTAATGCGATTTTGCAAGAAACGCTCATATGAGAAATGCATGAGCTCAGGCTCATTGACAAATACCACAAATGTCGGCGGCTTAACCGCAACTTGGGTGGCATAATAAATTCTCAGCCTTCTGCCTTTATCGGCAGGTGCAGGATTCATGGCCACCGCGTCAACGATCACTTCATTCAGCACGCTTGATTGAACGCGCATCGAATGGTTTTCACTGGCCAATTGAATAGCCGGTATAAGGGTGGGGATCCGTTTGCGGGTTAAGGCAGAAAGAAAAACAATAGGAGCATAATCAAGAAATTGAAAATGTTCTCTAATCTGTTCTTCAAATTTCTTCATCGTTTTCTCGTCTTTTTCCACTGCATCCCACTTGTTGACGACAATGATAACTGCTTTTCCTGCATCATGTGCATATCCGGCAATCTTCTTGTCCTGCTCTTGTATTCCTTCTTCACCGTTCAGCACAACCAGAACAACATCCGATCTTTCAATTGCTTTCAGAGCTCTTAAGACACTGTACTTTTCCGTGCTTTCATACACTTTCCCTCGTTTGCGCATACCGGCAGTATCAATGATGACGTACTTTTGGCCTTCATATTCATATTCAGAGTCCACAGCATCGCGTGTAGTCCCTGCTACGTCACTGACAATGACGCGTTCCTCGCCAAGGAGCGCATTGACAAGGGAAGACTTTCCGACATTCGGGCGGCCTATGAGGCTGAACTTGATGACATCCTCTTCATATAGCTCCCCTTCCATCCGGGGAAATTGTTTTACCACTTCGTCAAGCAAATCTCCCAAACCAAGCCCGTGTGAGCCCGAAATGGGAAATGGCTCACCAAAGCCGAGAGCATAGAAATCATAAACATCAGCCCTCATCTCGGGATTATCCACTTTATTGACGGCGAGGACGACCGGCTTTTTGGACCGATACAATATTTTCGCCACTTCTTCGTCTGCAGAGGTGACCCCTTCACGGCTGTTCACCATGAAAATGATGACATCGGCTTCTTCTATGGCGATTTCTGCTTGCTGCCTGATTTCCTCAAGAAAGGGAGCATCACCGATTTCGATTCCCCCTGTATCTATTACACTGAATTCGTTTGTCAGCCATTCCCCTGTACCGTATAAACGGTCCCTCGTCACTCCAGGGGTGTCTTCAACAATGGAGATCCTCTCTCCTACTATACGGTTAAAAATAGTGGATTTTCCTACATTAGGGCGGCCTACTATGGCCACCGTCGGCTTTGCCATCTAAATCACTCGCTTCAATCTTGATAAAATACTGGGTGGTTCCCATCAGCTTAGTTAAAAGGAACCTGCTCAATTTCACTCATCGTATCATACCTTTTTTGCCCTTGGCAACGCCTGAGAACCCACGCAAGAATCATTGATTCAATTGACTTCGATTACCCGGATCCTTTTGACGGATGGTGCTCGCCGAGGGAATCACTTTCCCAAAAGGATTGGCGAGCAGAAGGGCTGCGGTGAAACAGGCCAGGATATCAAGATACGGGCCTGCTCCGATAAGGAAAGGGAT
The DNA here is from genome assembly GCA_036516555.1 of Bacillaceae bacterium. Taxonomy (GTDB): domain Bacteria; phylum Bacillota; class Bacilli; order Bacillales; family Bacillaceae_C; genus DATBUB01. The sequence goes on along the minus strand of DATBUB010000154.1, from coordinate 7,641 downwards.
CTGAAGGCGGCCAAATACATATCCGGCCAATACTTCCCCTTGAAGCGTACCTATCAATAGGCATTGGAACCTCAATATCATGGATGCCGGATAAATGAAATATGAAGCCAGAAACAAAATCACGCCAAAGACAATCCTTCTGTCTGCAATCATCCAGACAGGATCAAACATCTCTAAAAAAAGAAGCCCCGAATAACCAAGCATGATTGCTTGGACTGAAAACAATAAATATATCCTCTCACGGACTGTCTGCATGGCCGCCAAGCCATAGCCCGCCAAGCCCAAAAGAAAAGACGGACCGCTGAATCTCAGGGAAAAGACATGCGCCTCATATGGATATAAAATGATGGCAATAAGAGAGGCAGCAGCTGCCGGAAACCTGATTTTTGATTTTTTTTCCATAATAAATGTTGCATGGATCCAAACGATCCACATGATCAGATGGAAAAGCATGCCTGACATATACATCCAATCACCTCCATGTCTTCCATTATCGGAAAACTGGCGAAGGTTTAATCATTGGATAAATCTTTTCATCACGCATGTACCGTAATCTCCATGGGTTCCGCCCACTGAAAAAAGCCCGGATTTTCCGGGCTTCCGAAACAAGTGGCAAAGGTACACGGTAACGGGATAGCGGGGAATAAACCGGGCAAGGAACGATCCGAGTGCAGACAGTTATTTTTTGAAATCTTTCAGCTTGTCTCCAATCATATCGCTCAGACTGAATCCTTTCGTTTCTTCTGGAAGTTCATAGTCCCTGTGGTGGGCATCCGACTGCTCCTCAAGCTCCTTCATGCTCAGCGAGAGCCGCTGTTCACCCTCATTTGCATCAAGAACCTTCACCTTCACAGTTTGGCCTTCCTGAAGGACTTCATGCGGAGTGCCGATGTGTTTATGAGAAATTTGAGAAATGTGAACAAGTCCCTCCACTCCAGGTAAAACTTCTACAAAAGCTCCGAAAGAAACAAGACGTTTGACCGTGCCTTCCAGCACCGCACCTCTTGGTGCCTTTTCTCCAATATTGGACCAAGGTCCAGGGAGTGTTTCTTTGATGGAGAGAGAGATTCGCTCATTGTCCCTGTCAACAGACAATACTTTGACTTGGACTTTGTCTCCTTCCTTCACAACATCAGAAGGCTTTTCTACATGTTCATGCGATAATTGGGAGATGTGAACAAGACCATCAACGCCGCCAATATCGACAAAAGCGCCAAAGTCCGTAATTCTTTGAACGGTTCCATCCAGCACCTGTCCAGCTTCAAGCCTTTCGAGTATGGCTTTTTTCTCAACTTCTTTCTCTTCTTCCACAACGATGCGGTGAGAAAGGATCAGGCGGTTCTTTTCACGGTCAAGCTCAACAATCTTAAACGTAAGTGTTTTTCCCTGATAGTCTGAAAAATCCTCAACATAATAGTCTTCCACCATGGAAGCAGGGACAAATCCCCTTACGCCCAAATCCACAACCAATCCGCCTTTTACGACTTCACTGACTTCGGCTTCAAAAACTTCATTATTTTGAAACCTGTTCTCCAATGTTTCCCAGGCGTTTTCAGCATCCACTTTCCTTTTTGAGAGAACAAGCAGTTCTTCTTCCACCTTAATGACTGCCAAATCAAGCACATCGCCTTCTTTTACTGCATCAGAGGCTTTTTCAACATGGAGGCTTGAAAGCTCGCTAATCGGAATAATTCCGTCCAGCTTGCTCCCTTCAATATCCACGAGGACCTGTTTTTCTTCAATTTTGGTAACAGTCCCCTTCACCCGATCTCCCTCGGAGAAAGATTTCACTTCAATATTGTTCATATCCTCTGACATATGTACTCCTCCTATCCCGCTTTAAAAATGGTAGCAACAGCTAAATGTCATGCGCATTTAAAATGCACACATAATTCTAAAAATGATCTTGTTATAAACTTCTTACAAATGTTTTACTTTGTCAAGCGATTACCATCGGAACGATTTTCATCCAGCAGCATTTTAATATGAGCCATGATGACTTCGGTTGCTGCCTCTGCATTCATCTTCCCTTGTCTCAGCAGTTCCGGATCTATGGGCGGGCCGTAAACAACCCTTACTTTCCTGAACGGTTTGTAAGGCCCGATGACCGCACAAGGGACAACGCTCGCTTCAGACCTCAGGGCAAAGAAACCTGCGCCGGCGAGACCCTTCCCAAGTTCGCCAGTTTTACTCCTCGTCCCTTCTGGAAAGAGGCCGAGCACATGGCCTTCCTTCAAGATTTTAAGTCCTGTGCGCAGCGCCTCCCTGTCACTCATCCCCCGCTTGACCGGGAATGCCCTGATGCTTGTCATGAGTTTGTTCATGAAGGGACTCCGGAAAAGCTCCTCCTTTGCCATGAAGGAAACCGGGCGGGGGGCAGTAAGGCCCACTACGGGCGGGTCAAGATTGTCGATGTGGTTGGAGCAGAGCAGCACTGCACCCTCTTTTGGAAAATGTTCAATCCCGGCAGTCTCTATTCGGTATAGAGGTTTCAAAACAGATTTTACAATTGCTCTTGCAAAAAGATAAAATTTCATGAGCATTCGATCCTTTCCATGGCCAATGTTAATATCTTGTCTGCAACTTCATTGATTTCCAATGCGGATGTGTCGATGACGATGGCGTCCTCCGCTTTTTTCAAGGGAGACACTTCCCTTTCAGAATCCAGTTTATCGCGCAGCTCTATATCTTTCTTCAGCTGTTCAATATCGGACGGAAATCCTCGCCTTACATTTTCCTTATGTCTCCGCTCTGCACGAACATCAGAGCTTGCAAGGAGGAAAATTTTCAGCTCTGCATCCGGAAGGACTTTTGTACCAATATCCCGTCCATCCATTACAACTCCCCCGTTTCTGGCAAGCTCCTGCTGGCGCCTGACCATCTCTTCCCTGACCTGGGCGTGAGCGGCGACAATAGAGACAGAATTGGTCACTTCGGCCATCCTGATATCATTGGTGATATCTGCCCCATCGCATAGTACAAGCTGGCCGCTCGGTCCCGGCAATAAATCGATCGAGGTCTTTGCCAGTAAGACCGATATGTCGCCTTCATTGAAAAGATCAGCGTTTTCTTTCAGTGCTCTATATGTAATAGCCCGATACATGGCCCCCGTATCTATATATATGTAGGATAATTTCTCCGCAGTGATTTTGGCCACCGTGCTTTTTCCCGCTGCTGCCGGCCCGTCAATGTCTATTCTTATTTTCTTTTCCAACACTCTTCACCTGCTTGAATCAATTTGATATCTTATTTTACCATAAAAACCCCATCATGCCTTCCTGGAATACAAAAAGAAGACAGCTCCGACTGCCTTCCCGAAATAATGATGCATACGATAATAGAATTTATTAAAACCCGGCTTTGCATTCACTAGTCTTCATGCGGATCAGTATCCACCCGGTAGTCAGGCTGCTCCTCCTCTTCCATGACCCCCTCATATAAGGTCATCCTGTTTAAAAATGAATACAGCTCCGTATCCAGAAAAAAGCCCTGGACCCCAACAAGAACGACGAATTGGATAAAGGCAAGCTTGATGATAACCCGCTCTATTCTTTTCACTTTACACGCCTCCCTCTTCCCATTATGGAAAAGGAAGGGCTTGTTTAGTCATCCTTTATAGGGGAATGCCTTTTTTCCGGTTTGCAAGCTGTCTCTCAAAACAAAAACGGATCAGCTGTCTCTGGTCGTGTTCGCTGACATTCAAAAATTGCAGGGAGGCCAGTGTCCTGTTATTCTTGCTGAAACATCTGATGAGTTTACACGGAAACGAGGCATAGGCATATTCTCCCGCCTGCAGCGGCATAGCAAGATGTATAGTGCCAAATTCCCCCTCTCGGAGGGTCATTTTTGGGGGAAGGATTGCTGCACAGCCCCCGCCGCTTATGTCCTCGGTTATGGTTGCAAAATGACAGCCCGAATCTGGAAACTCCAGTGCAATATCGGCAGACGTTTCAATTCTGACAAATTCACGCCTCTGGATCTTCATGTATTTATCCGGTTCGGGACGCATAAGCAAAATCATCGGAATCGTATTCTTTGCTCTTCCCTTCACCTCAGTTTGAAACACGTAGGCGTTCGACTGCTCATCAACAAAGCTGGCCGTCAGTTTGCTTCCATTTAATATAAATGCCGTTTTCCCCGTGTTGAGACTGATTGGATAATGTATGTAAAGATGGTGACTGTCCACATCTTCCACCTTGCATTTGAACTTTTCCCTCTCCCCGTCCCTGAACATTTCCAATGTAAGGGCCATACCCACTTTTATCATACATGACACGTCCTATTGTTTTTTCTATTATTATGGCACGCCTTACATTTTCCTTCCAGTGTTTTCATTAAAAAAGATGCAGGACAAACAGCCTGCACCTTTCCGTCATCAATCAATCATGTCTTCATATATCGGTTCGGCATCTTTGAGTTTTTCAATCTTTTCTTCCAGGCCGTTTTCCGAATTTATATAAATCCTGTACGTATCCTGATCCATTGTTCCCATGAATTCATGGCACAGCACTTCGTCCCCAAGCTCGTTTTCAATTACCGCCAGCCGACTTTCCATGATTTTCACTTTTGGATTTATATTCTTTCTCGCTTCCGATTCAGATATGGCAGGACTTGGGAGTTTTCTGTCTTTCCTTCCCTTTAAATAATCTTCTGCAGCAAAGCCTACAATCTGGCCGTTGTCCAATGCCACCTTTATTTTGATTGATTCCGGATAAATCCTGACACCATCCTGGCTGGTCACGAATGTAAACATTCCGACAGAATCGTATTGGACGCTTTCTGCCAGTTCCAATTTCTCATATTTGTGCCTTGCAAGAAATGCTTCCGCTTTATCCATGGCCGCATTCAGGCTGAGTTTTTGTTTGCCTATCTCCCTATTATCGATAAACCAAACGGGATAACCCCCTTTTTTGGTAATATCCATATTGGCTTCGTGGCCCTTTCCATTTACAAGGTTGACACTGAAGAATCCAAAATTCGATCCCTTTCCGCTGTCGCTGACTTTCACATTTTCAGCTTTGTCCATACCCGCATATCTTTTAGCGAGACGGACAGCTTCATTTTTTGATATTGTTCTGCCTTTTAGATGTTCAAAATTTTCATCACGTTTTTGAAAGCTTACCATCGCGGGACTTTGAAGATTTTCTTCGTCATACCCTTTTGACCGTTTTTCAACCGTTTGGAAACCGTCTATGATGGTATTATCTGTTTTCTCTTCGCCGGATGCCAAAGCGAGGTCAACATCCATCCACCTGAGATTGTTTTTTAACACAAGGTGCTGTACTTTTCTGAGCTCCCCCCGTATATCATTGCTTTGGGTATGCAGCTTTTGCAATGCGGCGTATTCATCATCCGAAAGCGGCTCTTTGTCCAAGTCCCTTACAGCTGTACGATAGCTGAAGTTTCCGATATTTGACAGAAACTCCTCCGTTTTATTGAACGGAAGCAGCGAAAGCGGCAGCTGTCCCACATTACCCCTTGCTTCCGAAGTGATCCGCCACACTTCTGCAAGAGCAGGAGACAACGAATGCCTTGAATTCATGGCAAGTGTAGTTCCAATTTTGTCATGGAGAACATCCATCTGATAGGTTAAATCATGAAAAGCCCTTTGATAATTATTTTCGGCATTGATCAGAATGGCGTTTTTCTCCTGACGTTCCTGATAGCCCCAAAACGCAGTGCCCGCCAAACCTACCGCCAATACTGCCATTACGATTCCTCTAATCACGGTGAAACACCTCCGTCATTTGCAAAATATATGTTTGCCTATCCGCTTTATTTGTGGCCTGCTCCAAATCCATGCGCTCGTTGCAGTATCAGGGTTGAAGTAATAAAGGGCATTTCCCGTCGGATCCCAGCCGTTGATAGCATCAAGCACAGCCTGCTTCGCCCGGTCATTCGGGGTCAGCCATATTTGCCCATCCGCAACAGCAGTAAAAGCGCCGGGTTCAAAAATAACGCCTGATGCGGTATTTGGAAAAGAAGCGCTCTCAATTCGATTCAGGATCACGGCCGCTACGGCCACTTGGCCTTCGTATGGTTCACCCCGGGCTTCCCCATATACAGCATTGGCCATAAGCTGGATATCATTTTGGGAAAAACCGTGAGGAGTATTTGTTCCTGTTGGCCTTGCAGCTGTCCGGCCGCCTCCCTGTCCCTTATTTTGAGCCTGTTTGGCTGGAGCTGTCTGCTTGTTTAAATCCGTCCCTCCGTAGTGGGTAAACTTCCTGCCTTTGTTGATTTGCTCCCTCACATATTGCTTATTGTATTTGGATGCTTTCACCAGTTTGGCTTTCGTATCTTCACCTGCCAGCCCATCAATCGGCAGGCCAAATTCATATTGGAAATTTCGCAGCGCCCAATATGTGCCCCACCCGAATACACCATCAATCTTTCCATTATAATAGCCCAAATATTGCAGCCGAGCCTGCAGCTCAATGACGTCCTCGCCAACCGCACCCTGCTGGATGACCTGTTCCGTAAACGCATCTGCTTGCTGAAGGTTGGCGGATGACATGGCCATGGTGCACACCAATACTGCACTCAGCAATCTCAACATCGTCCTATGCCTCATTTTGACATACCCTCCAAAATTAGATTTCCTAGAGGTAGTGTCTGAACTTGCACCATTTTTATGCATTTGGAGTAAACAAAAAACGCACCCTCCCTTCAGAAGGATGCGCTCTTGCCGTTATATAGCTTCTCTTCATAATGTTTTTTAGTTAGCAGATGGGCATGCTTTACTTTCCTTAACCCCAGCCACCATAGGAAGAGCATAAAGGGAAAGATATAAAACAGCCATTTTCTTTCAGATACCAATATATAATCATAGATGCCATGGAGCATAAAAGGGACAAAAAATGAGGAGAACAGCCAAAATTTCTCTTTTCCACCAATGCGGAATTTTCCTTTCCCCATATAATAACCCATGATGACTCCGAACAAGGCATGGCTCGAAACTGGAAGGAGCGCTCTGCCCACCGCTGCGCCAACTCCGTTTCCAAGTAGGTAGAGGACGTTCTCGATAGTGGCAAATCCAAGGGAAACACTTGCTCCATATACAATCCCATCATACGGCTCATCAAATTCCGCATGCTGATAAACGGCCAAAAACAGGATAAACCATTTGAAGAATTCTTCCAGGAGAGAAGCCGAAACAAAAGAGGCCATAAAATGCCCTTGGAGAAATCCTTCCGATTTTAGAACATATTGGATGAACATGATTGGGAAAGTCAAGACGGCGCCAAAGACAAATACCTTGAAAACCATAACAAGCGGCTCTTGTTTATATTGGTCCCTCAAATAAAAATAACTGAGGAGTGCCAGTCCAGGCGCCACCCCGGCCGATAATATCACCAACATGGAAGTGGCCTCTTTTCTTTCTGTTTCCTTCATCGTATCATTAAAGGGGCAGAATGGAAATAACGTTTGCGTTCGCATTATAAATTTATAGCCGGAGATGATGAGCATGAAAAAGATCTTAATTATCCATACAGGCGGGACTATATCCATGCAAGAGGATACCGATACCGGTTCAGTTGGACCTTCTGATAGAAATCCCCTTTTGGGAAAGACGGATCTGCTGGGACATATGGCAGAACTGATAGAAAAAGAGCCATTTCACCTTCCATCTCCCCACAT